>NZ_JAGRLA010000048.1 GCF_020442045.1 Bauldia sp.
CCTGTCATCCCCGGCGAGCACCCGAAGGGTGCGAGGGAAGGGGAACCAGTAAACGGTCCGTTCTCCATGAGATGCACCGCCGCGCCCCGTTCCGCACCGGCATCGTTTACTGGCCCCCCTTCCCGCGGCCCTGACGGCCGCGCCGGGGTGTCACGTCTTCTCCCAAATCCACCGCGGCCACTTGACCGGCAACCCGCGTGCCAGAGCGGCGGCCGCCTCGCCATCCTGAAGCATACCCTCGGGGCTGACCCGAGCCTCGAAGGACGCACGATCCCCGCCCCTCACGCCGCGCCGAGGATCAGCCGCTCGGCCGCCGCCCGCGCCTCATCGGTGATCGTCGCCCCGGCGAGCATCCGGGCGATCTCCTCGCGCCGTTTCGCGCCGTCGAGGCGGACGACGTCGGTCAGCACGTGGTCCGTGTCCTTGCCGGGCGCCTTGGCGACCAGCAGGTGGCTGGTCGACCGCGCCGCGACCTGCGGCGCATGGGTCACCGACAGCACCTGGACGCCCTTCGCCAGCCGCGACAGCCGGGCGCCGATCGCGTCGGCGACCGCGCCGCCGACCGCGGTGTCGATCTCGTCGAAGACCAGGGTCGGCGCCGAGCCGCGATCGGCGAGCGCCACCTTGAGCGCCAGCAGGAAGCGGGCGAGCTCGCCGCCCGACGCCACCTTCATCAGCGGGCCGGGCTTCGAGCCGGGATTGGTGCGGACGGTGAAGGAGACGTCGTCGAGGCCCGCCTCCGACATCCTCTCCGGGTCGGTCTCGATAGTCGCCGAGAAGACCGCCCGTTCGAGCTTGAGCGCCGGCAGCTCCGCCGCCACCGCCCTGTCGAGTTCGGCGGCGGCGGCCCGACGCTTCCTGCTGAGCGCGGCGGCGGCCTTCCGGTAGCCGGCGCGGGCGGCGATGACGGCCTTGTCGAGCCGGCCGAGTTCCTCCTCGCCGGAATCGAGCGCCGCCAGCGCCGCCGCCATCTCCGCGGCAAGCGCCGGCAGGTCGGCGACCAGGACGTTGTATTTGCGGCCCGCGGCGCGGAGCGCGAAGAGGCGCTCCTCGGTCTGTTCGAGCTCGCGCGGATCGGCATCGGCCGCCTGTGCCGCGCCTTCCAGCGCGGCGCCCGCCTCCTCCAGCGCGTTGAGCGCGCGGTCGAGCGCCGCCACCGGCTCGTCGAGCAGGCCGGCGGCTTCCGGGGCCTTGCGCTCCAGCCGGCGGACCAGGCTCGCGAGCGTCGGCACCGGGCTTGCCGAGCCGAGGACGATGTCGTGGGCCTCCGCGATGTCCCCGGCGACCTTCTCGGCCCGCATCAGCAGCTGGCGCCGATCGGCGAGCTCATCCTCCTCGCCGGGCCGCGGCGCGAGCAGGGTCAGTTCCTCGACCGACGCGCGCAGGTAGTCGGCCTCCGCGCGGGCAGCCGCGATGCGCTCCCGGAGCGCCGCCGCCGCGGCCTCCGCCTCCCGCGCGCCGCGACAGGCACCGGCGACCGCTTCCGCCTCGCCCTCCAGCCGGCCGAAGGCGTCGAGCAGGTCGCGGTGGACGCCGGGATCGACCAGCGCGCGGTCGTCATGCTGGCCATGGATCTCGACCAGCATCGCGCCGATCCGGCGCAGCAGCGTCACCGATACGGGATTGTCGTTGACGAAGGCGCGGCTTCGCCCGTCGCCGGTCTGGACCCGGCGAAGCACCAACGCGCCCTCGGCCTCGATGGCGCTCTCGTCGAGAAGCGCCCATACCGGGTGACCGGCCTCCGGCTCGAAGACCGCCGTCACGTCGCCCTGCTCGGCGCCCTGGCGAACCAGCGCGCTGTCGCCGCGGCCGCCGAGCGCCAGCGACAGCGCGTCGAGCAGGATCGATTTGCCGGCGCCGGTCTCGCCGGTCAGCACGGTCATGCCTTCGGCAAAGTCGACGGACAGCCGGTCGATCAGGACGATATCGCGAATCGACAGGGCGACGAGCATGGCTCGGCCAACCTCAGCTGGTTCGGGCTGCCACGGCCTCGCTGATCTCGCCGCCGTGGTCCTGCGGCGTCACGCCCTTCTTCTGCAGCAGACTATAGGCGTCCTTGTACCACTGGCTGTCGGGGAAGTTGTGACCGAGCACGGCCGCGGCGGTCTGCGCCTCGCGGACCAGACCCATCGCGAGATTCGCCTCGACGAGACGCTCCAGCGCCTCCTCGACATGCCGGGTGTCGGGATACTCGGTCACCACCACGTCGAACCGGTTGATCGCGGCGATATATTCGCGCCGCTCGAGATAGTAGCGGCCGACCTGCATCTCCTTGCCGGCGAGCTGGTCGCGGGTGGCGATCACCTTCTTGTTGGCGTCGGAGGCATATTCGGAATCGGGGTATTTCCTGGTGACCTCTTGCATCGCGGCAAGCGCCTTCTGGGTCGCCGCCTGGTCGCGCGTCACGTCCTTGATCTGGGCGAAATAGCTCTGGCCGAGGATGTACTGGGCATAGGCGGCGTCCGGGCTGCCGGGATAGAGCGTCAGATAGCGGTTGGCCGCCTGGATCGCCGTGTCGTAGTCGCCCTTCCGGTAGCTGGCAAAGGCCGACATCACCATCCCCTTGCGGGCCCATTCCGAATAGGGGTGCTGGCGGTCGACCTCGTTGAAGCTCTTGATGGCGTCGCTGTATTTGCCGGCATTGAGATAGCCGAGGCCGCGATTATAGAGCGCCCCGGCCGGCTGGTCGGGCTCGTAGGCGGCCGCGGTGCCCTCGATCGAATGCTGGCAGGCCGACAGCAGGACCGGTGCGCCGAGGATGGCAAGCCAGACGGCGGCCATCTTCAGCCGGCCCGGCCGTTTTACGCTGACAGGTGAAACTGAATTCATCCCCCGACCAGACCGGCTTCGCGCCGAATCGCCCTTTTCATGCTTGCCTCGCAAACGGCCTGTTTACTCCAAACCCCGGCCGCGCGCCAATTCCCGGCACGCATGGACTTCGCTTTTCTTTGTGGCGAAAGAGCGGACGAGGCGGTCATAACCGCCTGTCCGGCATCAGGAAACGTCGGGACCGAAGGCGGCCGCGGCGACGCCCGCCGGCAGATCCGCATGGCCGGTCTCGCGGCGGACCGGCATTTCGACATAGCTCCACGCATCCCGGTCGGAGAGCAGCGCCTCGAGGGCCATGTGATTGAGCTTGTGGCCGCCCCGGTGGGACCGGTAGGCGCCGAGGATCGGAGCGCCGGCCAGCGCCAGGTCGCCGATCGCGTCGAGCACCTTGTGCCGGACGAATTCGTTCTCGTAGCGCAGGCCCTCCGGGTTCATCACCCGGTCCTCGCCGATGACGATGGCGTTCTCGAGCGAGGCGCCGAGCGCGAAGCCGCGGGCCCACAGGCTCTTGACGTCGGCATAGAAGCCGAAGGTGCGGGCGCGGGCGATCTCCTTGCGGAAGGTCTCGCCGCAGAATTCGAAGGTATAGTCCTGCCGGCCAACCAGCGGATTGGCGAAATCGATCTCGACCTCGATCCGGCGGCCGTCATGGGGCGTGAACTCGGCGACGCTCTTGCCCATCTCGACGCGAACCGGCTTGTTGACCCGGATGTAGCGCCGCGAGGCGGAAAGCGTCTCGATGCCGGCCTGGTCGATGGCATCGATGAAGGCATCGGCGCTGCCGTCCATCACCGGAACCTCGGGCCCGTCGATCTCGACCATGCAATTATCGACATCCAGCGCCCGCAAGGTCGCCATCAGATGCTCGATCGTCGCCACCGACCCGTCCGTCGTCCCGATCGAGGTGCACAGGTCGGTCGCGTTGACGTAACGAAAATCGGCCGGGATCTCGCAATCCCGGCCGTCATCGAGATTTGTCCGGTTGAAATAGATGCCGCAATCCGCCTCGGCCGGGTGCAGGGTTACCGACACTTCCTGACCGCTATGGACACCAACTCCCGACAATGACGCCCGAGTCTTGAGCGTCGTCTGTGCCCCGTTACGCCGTCTCGCCATGCTATGGCACCCGCCCCTGGTAGTATTCGGTCCCCGCCGCTTTCGCGGCCCGACTGACGGCAACTGGGCTTCGTATTTCCGGCTGGAACGGATACTTTTCGTTCCAACGCACCGGACTCACTCGATGGCCCCAGCGCCCTCCTCGAATCCAACAATATCCGCGCCGGGAGGGAAGACAAAATCACGCTTGGTTACACTATGTAACGCCCGGACCCCGCCATAGCCCGCCCTTTTTTCCCCGTCTTTCCAATAGTTTACGACCCGGCTCCGCAAACGCGGAACCGGGTCGCCAACCAGATTGTTTTCAGTTCGCCTGACGACGGAGAAATGCCGGAATCTCGAGCTCGTCATCGGCGCTGCGATGATCCTGCGGCATCGGCCGGCCGTGCGGGTCAAGCTCGGCCTGCCGTGGCCGGTATTGCTGGTCCGAACCCTGCACCCGCGGCTGCGGTGGCCGCTTGGCATAGTCGCTTGCCTGGGGCGGCGGCGGAGCCTGCATCCGCTGCGGCTGCTGCTGCGGCTGGCGGGCCTGCTGGGGCTGGCGCGGCTGCCCCTGCGGCTGGTTCGCCGCCGCCGGCGGACGCTGGCCCTGCGGTCGCTGCGCGGCGGCCGGTGCCTCGTCCTCGCGGCGGCCGAGGCCGACATGGGCGAGTCGTTTCAGCAGGCTGAGCGGACCGCGATCCTCCTCGGTCTGGGCTTCGCCCGTCTCGCGGGCCTGGAGCTGGCGCTGGGCAACCGGCGGGAAGTCCTGGATGCGCGGCATCCGCACCGGCGGCGCCTCGGCTTCCGGCGGAATGAAGGGGGCTTCGGAGACATGATGCTCCTCCTCTTCCGCCTTCAGGTGCGGTTCCGATTCGGCGTCGAAATCGCCCTCGTCATACTGGGATGCCGCCGGCTTGTAGGGCGCGATGGTGATGTCGCGGTCGTGGGCGGCAGCCGGCGCCGGCTGTTCCGCCCGCGCGGCCGGAGCCTCGGGAGTGGCCGGCTCCGGCGCGGGAGCTTCCTCCGGCTCCGGGGCCGGAGCGATGGCCGCGGCGACGGCCGCGGTGGCGATCGCGGCGGGGCGCGTCGGCACCGGTTCCGGCGCGGGCTTCGGCGCGGCGGGCTGCGCCACGGTCCGCAGGCGATGGTTGAGCTCGGCCATCCGCATGTCGGCCGGGTGGACTTCCGCCTGGCCGGAGCTGTCGATACCGGTCGCGACCACCGACACCCGGATGACGCCTTCGAGCGATTCCTCGAAGGTGGCGCCGAGGATGATATTCGCGTCGGGATCGACCTCCTCGCGGATACGGGTCGCGGCCTCGTCGACCTCGAACAGGGTCAGGTCCTTGCCGCCGGTGATCGAGATCAGGAGGCCGTTGGCGCCCTTCATCGAGGTCTCGTCGAGCAGCGGGTTGGCGATCGCCGCCTCGGCCGCCTGGATGGCGCGCTTGTCGCCGGAGGCCTCGCCGGTGCCCATCATCGCCTTGCCCATCTCGCGCATCACCGAGCGGACGTCGGCGAAATCGAGATTGATCAGGCCTTCCTTGACCATCAGGTCGGTGATGCAGGCGACGCCCGAATAGAGAACCTGGTCAGCCATCGCGAAGGCGTCGGCGAAGGTGGTCTTCTCGTTGGCGATCCGGAAGAGGTTCTGGTTCGGAATGACGATCAGCGTGTCGACGCAGGCCTGGAGATCGATGATCCCCTGGTCGGCGATGCGCATCCGCCGGGCGCCCTCGAACTGGAACGGCTTGGTGACGACGCCGACGGTCAGGATGCCCTGGTCGCGGGCGGCGCGGGCGACGATCGGCGCCGCGCCGGTGCCGGTGCCGCCGCCCATGCCGGCGGTGACGAACACCATGTGGGAGCCGCTGAGATGATCGGTGATCTCGGCGATCGCCTCCTCCGCGGCGGCGCGGCCGACTTCCGGCTGCGATCCCGCGCCGAGGCCTTCGGTGACCGCGACCCCCATCTGGATGACCCGCTCGGCCTCGGAGGAGGAGAGCGCCTGACTGTCGGTATTCGCGACGACGAATTCGCAGCCAACAAGCCCGGATCGGATCATGTTGTTGACCGCGTTGCCCCCGGCGCCGCCGACGCCGAACACGGTGATCTTCGGCCTGAGCTCTTTGATATCCGGCATTTGCAGATTGATCGTCATGACACCCTCGTTGTGACCCCTATGGCCGCTTGCGTGCTCCGGCCTCCAGTTTCAAGTAGACAGGCGCCGCCGCCGCGGTCGCCGGACACCGTGCCCACGGCGCCTAGAAGCTCTCCCTGAACCAGTGGCCCACCCGTGCCAGGTAGCCACCCGTTCCCGTCATCGCGAAGGGACGGTCGCTTCCCCCCTCGCATTGTTCCATCGTCGCGACCTGCGGATAGATGAGCAGCCCGACCGCAGTCGAGAATGCCGGCCCCTTGGCGACCTCCGGCAGGCCGGCAATTCCGAGTGGCCGGCCGAGCCTGACGTTGCGGGCAAGCACCCGCCGCGCCGATTCGGCCAGGCCGGTAAGCTGGCTGGCGCCGCCGGTCAGGATCATCCGCCGTCCGACCAGCGTCGCGTATCCGGATTGGTTCAGCCGGTCGCGCACCAGTTCGAGGATCTCCTCGACCCGCGGCCGGATGATCCGGGTCAGCGCCGAACGCGGCACGTGATTGGCGGGTTCCTCCTCGTCGTCCCCGATCGAGGGCACCGAAATGATCTCGCGCTCGTCGGCCGGGCTCGGCAGGGCGCTGCCGTAAACCGTCTTCAACCGCTCGGCGACCTCGAGCCGCGTCGACAGCCCGCGGGCAATGTCGGTGGTGATGTGCCGGCCGCCGATCGCGATCGCGTCGGCATGGACGAACTGGCCCTTGGTGAAGACGGCGATGGTCGTCGTCCCGCCGCCGAAGTCGATGCAGGCGCAGCCGAGCTCCGATTCGTCATCGACCACGACGGACAGGCCGCTGGCATAGGGCGCCGCCACGAGGCGTTCGACCGACAGGTGGCCGCGGGCGATGCAAAGCTCGACGTTGCGCAGCGGCTGGGCATCGCCGGTGACCATGTGCATGTCGACGCCGAGCCGCTCGCCGACCATGCCGCGCGGGTCGGCGATGCCGCCATTGGCGTCGAGCGAATAGCCGATCGGCAGGGCATGGACGATGGAGCGCCCGTCGCTGACCGAGTGGCGTCGCCCGGCGGCGAGCACCCGGCCGATATCGACGTCCTCGACCGCCTTGCCCGACAGGGCGACGCTTGCCGAATAGGTTTCGCTCGCCAGCCGGCCGGCGGAAATGCTGACGATCAGCGAGTCGACGGTGATCCCCGCCATCCTCTCGGCGGCGTCGACGGCGAGGCGAATGGCATGCTCCGCGGCGTCGAGATTGACGACGACGCCGGACTTGATGCCGCGCGAGCGCTGATGGCCGATGCCCAGCACCTCGATCGCATGCGTCCGGCCGCGAAGCGCCTCCGCCCCCTCCGCGTCGTCCAGCGGCTTCAGCCGGGCGATCAGGCAGCAGATCTTGCTCGAACCGATGTCGAGGACCGAAACGACGGTCGGGCGGCGGATGATCGGGCGACGGCCCTGGTCGGAGGAACCGAATATCTTCATCAGCCCTTGCCCTTCCGCTTCTTGAGCAGGGCTTCGCGCGCCTCGTAACCGGCCTCGGTCAGGCGGAAGACCAGCCGGTTGGGCAGGCGAAGGTCGACCGCCGCGATTTCGCGGGAAAGGATGCCGTGACCGTCGTCAAGCGCGACCGCCTGGATCAGGGCCGAACCCGGATCGTCCTTTGGCAGCATGATTTCGATGCCGTTGTTGAGGACGACGTTCCAGCGCCGGTCCGAAACCAGCACGCCGGCGCGGACCCGCGGCGCGAAGGACGGGAATTCCTCGAGCAGCGAAACGAACTCGCCGGCCCGCGCGTCCGCCCCCTTGCCGACCACCATCGGCAATTGCGCGTAGCGCGAGTCGACATGATCGGCGAGCACCCGTCCGTCCTTGTTGATCAGGACGACGGCGCCGTCATGCTGCCAGATCGCGTAGGGCTGGCGCTCGACGATCCCCACCTGCAGGGTGTCGGGATAGAGCTTGCGGATGGTCACCCGCTTGACCCAGGGCAACTGCTCGACGCGTTCGCGGGCGCTGATCGCGTCGAATGTCACGATCGACGGGAAGGGTCCGATCGCCATGGCGTTCAGCACGTCGATCTCGGACGTCTCGCTCTGGCCGCTGATCTCGACTTCGTCGATCCCAAGGCCCGCCCATGCGGTAAGCGCCGAAACGACCGTGGTCGTGTGCCCGCCGACCACCATGCCGGTCGCCGCCGTCGCGGCGAAAAGCAGGGCCATGCCCTTGGTGCCGGCATACCGTGGCGTCCGCAGGTCGAGACGCGACAGGATGCGTGCCGGGCGGCGCAGGAACCGCGGCAGGACGAGGCGACGCGCCGGCCGTGCATCGGCAGCCCAGTCGCCCATGTCTCCCTCGGTCTCCGGCTTCACCGACTGCAAGACGCGTCCTCCACCATCCAACGCACCAGACTCTTGAAATCCATGCCCGCGTATGCGGCCATCTCAGGAACCAACGAGGTTGCCGTCATGCCTGGCTGCGTGTTGACCTCGAGGCAGATGAGTTCCCCCGTCCCCCCGGGGCGGTCGTCGTAGCGGAAGTCCGCCCGGCTGACGCCACGGCAGCCCAAAGCCTGATGGGCCCGTAGCGCCAGCATCCGTATATTTTGGTAAACATCTGGTAAAATTTCCGCCGGCAGGATGTGCTTCGATCCGCCGACGTCATACTTGGCGTGATAGTCGTAGAATCGATCTCCTGTAACGATATCAATGACATCGAGCGGTTCGTCGCCGCGGACCCCGCAGGTCAGCTCGCGACCGGCGACATAGCGCTCGACCATGACCACCTCGCCGAAGGCCCAATCCTCGGCGAAAAGCTCCTGCGGCGGGTGAATCGCGTCTTCCCTGACGATCAGCACGCCGAAGCTCGATCCCTCGTTCGGCGGCTTGACCACATAGGGAGGCGCGATGACGTGTTCGCGTGCCGCGTCGAGGCGGTGGGCGACCACTGAATCCGACACCGGAACGCCGGCGGCGCGCAGGATGTGGTTGGCCTTCGGCTTGTTCATCGCCAGCGCCGAGGCGAGCACCCCCGAATGGGTGTAGGGAATCGCGAGGAATTCGAGGATGCCCTGGACGCAGCCATCCTCGCCGAAGGGACCATGCAGCGCGTTGAAGGCGACGTCCGGCTGCAGCCTGGCCAGCACGTCGGCGACGTCGCGGCCGACATCGACGCGCGTCACCTTGAAGCCGCCGGCTTCCAGCGCATCGGCGCAGGCATTCCCCGAGGACAGCGAAACCGGCCTCTCGGAAGACCAACCACCCATCAGCACCGCAACATGCGTCGTCATTCAGTCCCTCCTCCGCCGAATCGCGGCGGACCTGACGACAGTGCGATGGAATTTGGTTAAGAAACGTTAACCACGAGGGAGATCGTTAACTTTTTTGCCGGCGGTCCGGCTTTCCCTCGGCCGCGGTCATCGGCCGCAAGGACCCGCGGCCCCCCGGCCGCGTCAGTCGGCGGCGCGGCGGACGTCGGTTTTCGCGAAGTCGCCACCCTTGAAGAGGAGCGGCTCGTTGCGGTCCTTGGCCAGCGCATAGGCGAAGCAATCGCCGAAATTCAGGCCCGCCGGGTGGCCGCTGCCCTTGCCGAAATCGCGATAGGCCTCGCGGGCGATCCGCGCCTGCTTCTCAGTGACGGGCTCGATGGTGATGCCGGTTTCGAGAATGAGGTCGTCAACGCGGCGGCTGAGGCGTGGGCTGCGTTTGCCGTCCACGACGATGCTCAGTTCGAGGTAGGTCGCGGCGGACATGCGGAACGGACCGGGCCCCGCGAGGGCGTCTGCAAATGGGAAGAAGCCATCCTCCTCATAGAGAATGGCAATAAATGCGGAGCTGTCGACGATCACTTCGGCAGGCCGGTCTCGCGATCGTAGAGTCCGTTCTCGCCGTAGAGGGCCTCATCCATGTCGAAGTCGCGCATGAGCGGCGCGGTCTCCCTGGAGATTGCGAGTATCCTCTCAAGTCGCCTCTCTCGTTCCGACTTGTGACTGAGCCTCTCGATCCTCTCGCGCACGGCTTCGGTCACGGCCGCGGTCTGTCCCTCGCCGGTCAGCTCCGCGAGCTCGCGGATGAGACGCACGGTCTCCTCGTTCTTGATGTTGATGCCCATCAGGGTACCTTTCTACCCGTCCAAGGGTAGAAATATACCCCGTTGATCGCGGCTTCAAGACCGCCCGGTCAGCCGTCGCGCCCCAGAAACGGCGCGACGGGCGCCCCTGTCCCGAACCGTCCCACCCGCCGTATCTCCCATTCCAGCCGCGCGCCCGTGGCCTCCAGCACCCGCGCCCGGACCGTCTCACCGAGCAGTTCGAGGTCGTGGGCGGTGGCGTTTTCGACGTTGATCAGGAAGTTGCAGTGCTTCTCCGAGACCATCGCCCCGCCGACCCTCAGGCCCCGACAGCCTGCGGAATCAATCAGTTGCCAGGCCTTCTCGCCCGGCGGATTGGTGAAGGTCGAGCCGCCGGTCTTGTCGCGGATCGGCTGCGCCGCCTCGCGATGCGCCTCGACCGCGTCCATCTCCGCCTGAATCCTGTCTATTTCCGCCGGTTCCCCCTCGAAAACCCCGGCGGTGAAGATCAGGTCCTCCGGCGCCGCCGAGTGCCTGTAGGTGAAGCCCATATCGGCATTGGTCAGCACGTGCCGCCTGCCGGCCCTGTCGACCGCATGGGCCTCGACCAGCCGATCGCGGGTCTCGACGCCATTCGCCCCGGCATTCATCCTGAGCGCGCCGCCGACGGTACCGGGGATACCGTGGAAGAAGGCGAAGCCGCCGAGCCCCTCGTCGCGGGCGAAAGCGGCGAGCCGCTTGTCCGGCAGCGCCGTGCCTGCGACGATCCGGTTGCCGCTCTCCCGCACCGTCTGACCGAAGCCCCTGGCGGTGAGGCGAACGACGACGCCGGCAATACCGCCATCGCGGACAAGCAGATTCGACCCGACGCCAATGACGGTTACGGGAATTTCCGGATTCAACCTGTGAAGGAATTCGGCAAGGTCGCCGGCGTCAGCCGGCTGGAACAACACCTCGGCCGGACCGCCGACCCGGAACCAGGTGAAGGGCGCGATCTCCGCGCCGGCGCTGATCCGGCCGCGTATCCCGTCGCGTTCAAGGCTGTCGATCAGCGCCACGGCTCTAGCCGTTCAGCTTTGCCAGTTCGCCCGGCAAGGTATTCGCCCACTGGCTGATCGAGCCGGCGCCGAGGCAGATCACCGTGTCACCTGGCCGCGCGATGGATACGATCGTCGGGGCCAGATCGTCGCGATCGGCAAGCGAGCGCGCATCGCGATGCCCCCGTGCCTTGAGGCCCTCGACCAGCGCCTCGCCGCTGATCCCGTCGATCGGCGCCTCGCCGGCCGGATAGACCGGCGCGACCACAACCGTGTCGGCATCGTTGAAGCAGGAGCAGAAGTCGTCGAACAGGTCGCGAAGCCGGGTATAGCGATGCGGCTGGACCACCGCGATGACGTGGCCCGGCGTCACCGATCGGGCCGCCTTGAGGACGGCGGCGATCTCGACCGGGTGGTGGCCATAGTCGTCGAAGACGTCGACACCGTTCCAGTCGCCGGTCCGGGTGAAGCGGCGCTTTACCCCGCCGAAGCCGGAAAGGCCGGTCCGGATGGCGTCGTCCGGGACGCCGAGATGAATCGCAATGGCGATCGCGCCGGTCGCGTTCAGCACATTATGTTCGCCGGGGATCGACAGCGTCAGCCCCTCGATCGTCCTGGTCTCGCCCCGCTGGCGGTCGCGAATGACGACGGTGAACATCGTGGTGCGGTTCTCGACGCGAATGTCGACGCAGCGGATGTCGGCCTGCGGGCTCATGCCGTAGGTGATGATCCGGCGGTCCTCGATCTGGCCGATCAGCGACTGCACCTCCGGGTGGTCGATGCACATCACCGCGAAACCGTAGAAGGGCACGTTCTCGACGAACTGCCGGAACGCCGCGCGGATGCCGTCGAAACTCTTGTAGTGGTCGAGATGCTCCGGATCGATATTGGTGACCAGCGCCACGTCGATCGGCAGCTTGACGAAGGTCCCGTCGGACTCGTCCGCCTCGACCACCATCCAGTCGCTGTCACCCATCCGGGCATTGGTGCCATAGGCGTTGATGATGCCGCCATTGATCACCGTCGGGTCGAAGCCGCCGGCATCGAGCAGCGCCGCGACCATCGACGTCGTCGTCGTCTTGCCATGGGTGCCGGCGATGGCGATCGCCTGCTTGAGGCGCATCAGCTCGCCGAGCATCTCGGCACGTCGAACCACCGGCAGCAACCGTTCGCGGGCCGCCCTCAGCTCGGGATTGTCCCGGCGGATCGCCGACGAGACGACCACCACCTGCGCGTCGCCGAGATTGGCCGCGTCATGGCCGATCGCGACCGTGACACCCTTTTCACGCAGGCGCTGGACGTTGGCGTTCTCCGCCACATCCGAGCCCTGGACCGTGTAGCCGAGGTTGACCATCACCTCGGCGATGCCGCTCATGCCGATGCCGCCGATCCCGACGAAATGGACCGGCCCGATATCCAGCGGCATCTTCATGTGTCTGTTTTCCCGTTCGCTTGTTTCTCTCCGGCAACCTTTTCAACGAGGTCGGCGAGATTGTCGACAGCATTCGGCCGCCCGACGCTGCGCGCCGCGGCCGCCGCCGCCGCCGTCCGCTCGGGATGCGCGATCAGATCCTCGAGGTCGCCGGCAAGCCGGTCGGGATTCATGTCGCCCTGCTCGATCATCCAACCGCCCCCTGCCCGCGCCAGGATCGACGCGTTGGCCTTCTGGTCCTGATCGAGAGCATGCGGCAGTGGCACCATGATGGCGGGGCGGCCGATCACCGCCAGTTCGGCCACCGTCGAGGCACCGGAACGGGAGACGACGAGATGGCTGGCGGCGATCCGCCGGGGCATGTCGCTGAAGAAGGATTCGAGCTCGGCCGCGACGCCGAGCGCCCGATAGGCCTTCGCCACACGGTCGATATCCTCCGGCCGGCACTGCTGGGTGACGACCAGCCTGCCGCGCGCGGTCTCCGACAGCTTCGCCGCGGCGGCCGGCACCAGATCGGACAGGAAGCGGGCGCCCTGGCTGCCGCCGAAGGCAAGCAGCCGGAAGGGCTGGTCCGCATCGCGCTCGGGATATGGCGCCTTCGCCGCCTCCAGCACGGCGGCGCGGACCGGGTTGCCGGTCTCGACGACGCGGGCGACGAACTCCTCCGCGCCCTTGACCTTGTCGAAGGCCGTGGCAATCGCCGTCATCCGTTTGGCGAGGAAGCGGTTGGCGCGTCCAAGGACGGCATTCTGGTCATGGACGATGGTCGGAATGCGGGCCTGGGATGCGGCGAGCATCGGCGGCACGGTCGGATAGCCGCCAAAGCCGATGGCAATCACCGGCTTCAGCTGGCGGATCAGCTTGCGCGCGGCGAACCATCCACGGGCGAGACGGACGATGGCCTTGGCCGCGGCGACCGGCGACCTGGTGATCGTCGCCGAAGGGATGATGTGGATCGCCTCGGCCGGGAAGTCCTGCGCATAGGCATCGACGCGATGGTCCGTCGCCAGGTGCACGGTCCAGCCACGCCCGGCGAGCGCCCGGGCCAGCGCCTCGGCCGGAAAGAGATGGCCGCCGGTTCCGCCGGCACAGATAAGGACCAGTTGCGACATTGATTCGTCCTAGGCAGCGCTTTCCCGCATCCGGCCGGGCATGCGTGGCCGGACAGGCCGCGCCTCGGCGCTCCGCCGCGTCAGGGCCAGCAGCAGTCCCATGCCGAAGGCGACCGCGATCATCGACGAACCGCCGTAGGAGATGAAGGGCAGCGTCATGCCCTTGGCCGGCATCAGGCTGAGATTGACCGCGAGGTTGATCACCGACTGGACGCCGAACAGGACGATCAGTCCCGCCGAGGCGAGCCGCGCGAAGGGATCATCCTTGCGGATCGCGTCGGAGAGGCCACGCAGCACGATCAGCATGATCAGGGCGACCAGGCCGACGCAGATGACGATGCCGAATTCCTCCGCCGCGACGGCGAAGATGAAGTCGGTATGGGCGTCCGGCAGGATGCGCTTGACGGTCCCCTCGCCCGGTCCCTGGCCAAGCCAGCCGCCGCTGAGGATCGCCTCCATCGCGGTGTCGACCTGGAAGGTGTCCCCGGATTCGGGCGACAGGAAGCGATCGACCCGCGCCGCCACATGCGGCAGCATCGAATAGGCCGCGAACATGCCACCGATGCCGAGCGCACCAAGGCCGGCGATCCAGATCCACGGAACCCCGGCCATGAAGAACAGCGCGCCCCAGGCGACCGCGATCAGCATCGTCTGGCCGAAATCGGGCTCCGCGATCAGCAGCGCGACGGCGATCCCGAGCAGGATCAGCGCGAAGAGGTTGCCGGGGATATCCGGGCGGCGCTTGTTCTCGGCGAACAGCCAGGCGACGATCACGACGAAGGCCGGCTTCATGAATTCCGACGGCTGCAGCGACAACCCGAGGATGTTGATCCAGCGCCGCGAGCCGTTGTTCTCGATGCCGACCAGCAGCACCGCCAGCATCAGGACCAGCGAGATGACCAGCACCACGAACGCCGCCCGCCGTGCCTGGCGCGGCGTCAGGAAGGAGGTCGCCAGCATCACCGCCATCGCCGGCAGGAAGAAGGCGAGATGCCGGTTGACGAAATGGTAGCTGTCATAGCCGAGGCGCTCGGCGACCGCCGGACTGCCGGCGAGCGACAGCACCACGCCGCCGACCATCAGCGCGATGAACCCGACCAGCAGGAACCTGTCGACCGTCCACCACCATTCGGCAAAGGCGGTTCGATCTGCTCGGCTTACCATCAGGCTGCCTCCTCGCGGTTTCTGACGCCGTCGAGCGACAGCGCAGCGGAGCGGAACGCGTCGCCGCGCCGCTCGAAATTCTGGAACTGGTCATAGGACGCACAGGCCGGCGACAGGAGCACCACCGCCTCCTCGGCGTTATCGAGGAGCGCGTCCCGCGCCGCCGCCTCGACAGCCGCAGCAAGCGTGCCCGACATGTCGACATCGACCGTCGGTTGGAGGCTGGCGGCAAAGCCTTCCGCCGCCTCGCCGATCAGATAGGCCTTGGCGATCTTCGGGAAGAAGCCCCTGAGGCTCTCGATGCCGCCTTCCTTGGCGCGGCCGCCGGCGATCCAGTAGATGCGGTCGAAGCTCGCCAGCGCCCTGGCCGCGGCCTCGGCATTGGTCGCCTTGGAATCGTTGACGAAGATCACCCGCCCGCGCCGCCCGACCTCCTCCATCCGGTGGCGGAGGCCACCGAAAGACACGACGCCCTGGCGGATCGCCTCGACGGACAGGCCGAGTTTCCTGGCGACGGCGACGGCGACCGCGGCGTTCTGGGCATTGTGAAGCCCGCGGAGCGACGGGATGCCGTCGAGCCGCGCGACCTCGGTGGCGGCCCCATTTTCGGCCTCGTAGACGATGCCTCCCTCGACGTAGAAGCCGGAGGCGAGCGGCAGCCGGGTCGAGACCCGCACGATCCGCCGTCCCGCCTGCTCCAGCCGGTCGGCGATCGCCTGGGTGATCTTGTCGTCGACGGCGATCACCGCCGTCTTCGCGGCGGCGACGAGCCGCTCCTTGATCCCCGCGTAGCGCTCCATGGTCCCGTGCCGGTCGAGATGGTCGGGCGTGACGTTGAGCAGGACGCCGAGCGAGGGATTGATGCCGGGCGCAAGGTCGATCTGGAAGGACGAGACCTCGATCACGTGGTAGCGGCCGGTGCGCGGCGGATCGAGCTTGAGGATCGGCGTGCCGATATTGCCGCCGACCTGGGTGTCGCGACCCGCCGACTTGAGCAGATGGCCGATCAGCGCCGTCGTCGTCGACTTGCCGTTGGTCCCGGTGATCGCGACGAAGGGCGACGTCGGCATGCTGCGCTTCCGCTCGCGGCTGAATATCTCGATGTCGCCGATCACCTCGACGCCCGCCGACGCGGCCTTGGCCACCGTCCAGTGCGGGGTCGGGTGGGTCAGCGGCACGCCGGGTGCGAGCACCAGCGCCGCGAAGTCCTTCCAGTCGGACTCGCGCAGGTCGGCGACCGGGATGCCAGCCTCCGCCGCGCCCGCCGCCGCCTCGGCATTGTCGTCCCAGGCCGTGACCAGCGCGCCGCCGGCGACCAGCGCGGCGGCGGTCGCCCGGCCGCTGCCGCCGAGCCCGAAAAGGGCGACGCGCTTGCCGCTGAAGCTGGTGGCGGGGATCATCCTCGTCCTACCTGATCTTCAGCGTCGCGAGGCCGATCAGCGCCAGCATGACGGCGATGATCCAGAAGCGGATGACGATCTGCGGCTCGGTCCAGCCGAGTTCCTCGAAGTGATGATGGATCGGCGCCATCTTGAAGACGCGCTTGCCGGTCAGCTTGTAGGAGCCGACCTGGATGATCACCGACACGGCCTCGAGGACGAAGAGCCCGCCGATGATGGCGAGCACGATCTCGTGCTTGGTGGCGACCGCGACGGCGCCGAGCATGCCGCCGAGCGCCAGCGAGCCGGTGTCGCCCATGAAGATCGCGGCCGGCGGGGCATTGTACCAGAGGAAGCCGAGGCCGGCGCCGATCACCGTCCCGCAGATCACCGCCAGCTCGCCGGTGCCTTGCGTGAAATGGACCTGGAGATAGTCGGCGAAGACGGCGTTGCCGGCGAGATAGGCGATGATGCCGAAGCTCGCCGCTGCGATCATCACCGGCACGATGGCGAGTCCGTCGAGCCCGTCGGTCAGGTTGACCGCGTTGCCTGCGCCGACCACGACGAAGGCGGCGAAAGGCACGAAGAACCAGCCGAGATTGGCGACGACATCCTTGAAGAAGGGGAAGGTCAGCGACGTCGACAGCGGCGCCTGGCCGGCCCAGACGATCAGGAAGCAGGCGACCAGGGCAATGGCGAATTCGATGCCGATCCGCGCCTTGCCGGAGAAGCCCTTGTCGGTCTGCTTGGTGACCTTGAGGTAGTCGTCATAGAGCCCGATCAGGCCGAAGCCGATGGTGACGAACAGGACGATCCAGACATAGGGGCTCGACAGGTCCGCCCATAGCAGCGTCGAGACCAGGAGCCCGGAGAGGATCATCAGCCCGCCCATGGTCGGGGTGCCGATCTTGGTGACCAGGTGGTTCTGCGGCCCGTCGGCGCGGATCGGCTGGCCCTTGCCCTGGCGGACGCGAAGCGCCGAGATGATCGTCGGCCCGAACATGAAGGAGAAGAGCAGCGCCGTGAACGTCGCGCCGCCGGTGCGGAAGGTGATGTAGCGGAAGACGTTGAGGACGGAGATCTCGTCGCCGAACTGGCTGAGGTAGTAGAACATCAGGCGATTTCCCGTCCCTGCTCGCTGCCGGAGGCCGCGCCTTCGAAGCGCGACCTGAGGGCGGCGACGAGCGGCCCCATGCGACTGGCATTCGACCCCTTGACCATCACCACATCTCCCGGCCGGAGCGCCTCGGCGACGATCGGTTCGAGTTCCGCCGCGGTTTCCGCATAGGCACCGCGTCGCGAGTCGGGCAATGCCTCCCACAGCGCCATCATCTCCGGTCCGGCGAGAAAGACCATGTCGACGCCGGCCTCGACGAGGGCCTCGCTGAGATCGGCATGCATCGCCGCCGATTCGACGCCGAGCTCGAGCATGTCGCCGAGCACGGCGATGCGCCGGCCCTCGCCCGGCGGCACCGACTGCCCGAGCAGGGCGATCGCGGCGCGCATCGACACCGGATTGGCGTTGTAGCTCTCGTCGATCAGCGTCGCGCTGCCCGCTGCCAGGTCGAGCCGCAGGCGCGCGCCGCGACCGCCAGGCGCGGTCATGCGACCGAGCGCGGTGGCGGCCGCCTCGAGATCGCCGCCGAGCAGATCCACCGCGGCGAGAACCGCGAGGCTGTTCTGGATCATGTGGCGGCCCGGCGCGCCGAGCTCATAGGTCACCTCGGTGCCGAGGATCGTCGCCAGCACGCCCGAGCTTTCCGGCTTCATGTCGATCGCCTCGACCCGCGCTTCCGCTTCCGGATGCTCGCCGAAGCCGATAATCGTCTCGACCCCCGCCTCGCGCGCCAGCGAGGCGAGCAGGTCGAAATAGTCGTTGTCGCGGTTGAGGATCGCGGCCCCACCTGGCTCGACCCCGAGGAAGATCTCGGCCTTGGCCCTGGCAATCTCCTCGACGCCGCCGAAATATTCGAGGTGAACCGGCGCGACGGTGGTGATGATCGCGACATGCGGGCGCACCATCCTGACCAGTGGCTCGATCTCGCCAGCGTGGTTCATGCCGATCTCGAAGATGCCGACCTCGGCCTCCGGAGGCATGCGCGACAGGGTCAGCGGCACGCCCCAGTGATTGTTGAAGGATGCCGGGGAGGCATGGACCGCCCGGCTCGGCGAGAGCGCCCGGGCAAGCATCGCCTTGGTGCCGGTCTTGCCGACGCTGCCGGTCACCGCCGCGATCCGCGCCTGACTGCGGCCGCGGGCCGCGCGGCCCAGCCTGACGAGCGCCTGGAGGACATCGTCGACGACGATCAGCGTCCCGGTGATATGGCCGAGAGCGGCAAGCCTGGCCTCGGAGATCACGGCGACGCCGGCGCCACCGGCCATCGCCATCGTCACGAAATCATGGCCGTCGAAATTGTCGCCGCGAATGGCGAAGAAGGCGTCGCCGGGCTGCACCGTGCGGCTGTCGATCGAGATGCCCGACACCGCTTCGCGGGACACCCCCACCGGACGTCCCTCGATGGCGGCGACGAATGCGTCGAATGTCCACAATGGCGCGCTCATGCCGCCTCCTCCGACCCAAGCACCGAGCGCACCACCTGATGATCGGAGAAAGGCAACTCCTCGGAGCCGACGATCTGGCCGGTCTCATGCCCCTTGCCGGCGACGCAGAGCACGTCGCCCGGGCCGAGCGACGCAATCGCAACACGAATCGCCTCCCGCCGATCGCCGATCTCGGTCGCGCCGGGGGCGCCCTGGAGGATCGCCCGGCGGATTTCGGCGGGATCCTCGCTGCGCGGATTGTCGTCGGTGACGAAGACAGCGTCGGCATTGGCGGCCGCCGCCTCGCCCATCAGCCGGCGCTTGCCGGGATCGCGATCGCCGCCGGCGCCGAAGACGATGACCAGGCGGCCGGCGGTCATCGGCCGCAGTGCCCTGAGCGCCGAGGTAACGGCATCGGGCTTGTGGGCATAGTCGATGAAGACGAGCGCGCCATTCGCCTTGCGCCCGGCAAGCTCAAGCCGCCCGGTCGCGCCTTCGAGACCGGGAAGCGCTCCGAAAGCGGTCTCCGGATCGATGCCGGCGCCGATCGCCAGCCCGGCCGCGACCAGCGCATTCGACGCCTGGAAGGTACCGGCGAGCGGCAGGAGCAGATCGTAAGGCTTGCCAAAACCCTCGAAACGGAGGCGCTGGCGGAAGCCGGCCGCCTCGATGTCGATGAGCCTGATCTCCGTCCCGGCCAGCCCGACGCGCACCAGCTCGGCGCCACGATCGCGGGCCGCGGCGAGAGCGTCCTCGCCATGGGCGCCGTCCATGTCGATCACCGCCGCGCCGTCCGCCGGCAGGATCGTCGTGAAGAGCCGGAGCTTGGCGGCGAGGTAGTCGGCAACGGTCGGGTGATAGTCCATGTGGTCGCGGCCGAGATTGGTGAAGCCGGCCGCGTCGATCCGGATGCCGTCGAGACGGCGCTGGTCGAGGCCGTGGCTCGAGGCTTCGAGCGCGGCGTGGGTCACGCCCTCGCGCGCCAGCCTGTCGAGCGCTTCGTGCAACGCGACCGGATCGGGGGTCGTCAGCCGGCCATAGGTGCTCCAGCGGCGGCTGGCGACGCCGATCGTGCCGAGGCTGGCCGCCTCGTGACCGGCCGCGGTGAAGATCTCGCGGACGAAGCTTGCGACCGAGGTCTTGCCGCTCGTCCCGGTCACCGCCACGAGGTGGTCCGGCTGGAGTGGATGGAACCGCGACGCGATCAGCGCGAATGCCCGCCGGGGATCGTCGGCGCGCAAGACCGGCACGCCCGGCATGGCGGGGATTTCCACATCCGGACCGGCAAGCACGGCGACCGCTCCGGCGGCGACCGCGTCGCCGACGAAACGCGCGCCGTCGGTCGTCGATCCGGGCAGCGCGGCAAAAAGAAAGCCCCGCCCGACAGCCCGGCTGTCCGACGTGATCCCGTTGATGTCGACCGTGCCCGCGTCCGGCGCGATCGTCACGTCCCCGTCGATGAGGTCCCCGAGAAGCATATCCCGCGCTGGTTTCGGTTGTGCGATTTCATCGACGTTGCCCCCTCAATTCGACACTAGGACGACGCCGTCTTGGATGGTCCTTGGCTTGACCCCGAGAAGTGCCGCCGAACGTCGAATGACGGCCTGGACCGTCGGCGCGGCGTTCCATCCCGCAGTGGTGCCGGAACTTTCATTCTCCCGCTTCGGTTCGTCAAGCACGACGAGGACGACATATTGCGGATCGTCCATCGGAAAGGCCGCAAGGAAGGAATTCAGCCTTTTGTTGGCGGAGTACCCCCCGGCGACCGCCTTTTCGGCCGTTCCGGTCTTTCCGCCGACATTATAGCCGGGAACCGCCGCCCGGCGCCCGGACCCCTTTTCGACATTGAGGGTAAAGAGGTCGCGCATGTGCCGGCTGGTCTCCTCGCTGACCATCCGTGTCGCGAGCTTGTCGGCTTCGGCGCGGCTTCGTTTCAGAAAGGTCGGCGGGATCATCATGCCACCATTGACCAGCGCCGCGTCGGCGACCGCCACCTGAAGCGGCGTCACCGCAATGCCATGGCCGAAGGCAACCGTCATCGTGGTCAGGTCCGACCAGCGCTTCGGCAGCATCGGCGGCGCCAGCTCCGGCAGGTCGGTGTCCACCTTGTCGAAGAAGCCGAACTTGCGGAGATAGGCCTGCTGCCCCTCCTTGCCGACCTTCAGCGCCATCCGGGCGGAGCCGATATTCGACGAATAGATGAACACCTCGGGGACCGTCAGCACCCGGTGCTTGCCGTGGAAGTCGTTGATCGTGAAGCGGCCGACACGCAGCGCATGCGACGCGTCGATGCGGTCGTTCATCGTCACCGCACCGGAATCGAGCGCCATGGCGAAGGTGAAGCTCTTGAAGATCGAGCCGAGCTCGTAGACACCGGCGGTGATGCGGTTCAGCCGGTCGGGCTTGTTCGCGTCGACCGGGTTGTTCGGATCGAAGTCGGGGAGCGACGCCAGCGCCATCACCTCGCCGGTATGGGCATCGAGGATGATCCCCGACGCGGCGATCGCATCATAGCGATCCATCGCCTGGGCCAGCTCGTCATGCAGGATGTGCTGGACGTCGATGTCGATCGACAGCTGGACGGGATCGAGCTCCTCGCCACGCGCGAAGCCGGCGGCATGGAGGTCGGCCAGCCACCGGTCGTCGACATATTTCTCGATGCCGGCAATGCCCTGATTGTCGACATTGACCAGCCCGAGCACATGGGCGGCGGTCGCGCCAGCCGTATAGAAGCGCCGGTTCTCGGTCAGGAAGCCGATGCCGGGGATGCCGAGCGAATGGATCTTCTCCCGCTGCTTCGGCGTGATCTCGCGCTTGATCCAGACAAAGCCGGCATTGCCGGTCAGCCGCTTGCGCAGGGCGGCGACGTCCAGCCCGGGCAGGACGGTCCCGATCGCCTCGGCCGCCTCGTCGGGATCGATGATGTTGCGTGGTTCGCCATAGACCGACGAGGTCCTGATGTCGGCGGCAAGCACCTCGCCGTTGCGGTCGACAAGGTCCGGACGCCCCGTCGCAATCGCGTCATTCGGATTGACGCTGCTCCTGCCGGTCGTCGGATCGGTCAGTCCGAGGCTGACCAGCCGGCCGATGATCGCGACGAAGGCGAGCGTGAAGACGATCATCGCGAGGCGGATGCGCGGGCGCATCGAATCGCGGCCCTCCTGTCTTGCCCGCTTCGGAACGCGCGGCCGATGGACGGCCTTTTCCGCCGCGCTTTCCTTTCGCGCCGCCTCGGATGGCATGGCCGTGAGATCGATGCCGGTCATCGTCCTCGTCCTAGTTCGCCGCGACGGCTTCGGCGGCCGCGGCCAGCGTCGTCGCCTCGGGCGGCTCCGTCTCGGGCCGCTTCGGAATCTGGTCGAGCGTCGCCACCTGCGAGGCGGAGAATGGCTCGAGCTGGAAATGGTCCTTGTATTTCTCGACCAGCGCCTGGAGGCGGCTCGGCTGCGAAAGCAGGCTCCACTCCGTCTTCAGCAGGGCGATCTCCTCGCGCTCCTTGGCGATATTGGCGTGGAGCCGCGCGACCCGGTTGGCGACCACCTCCGCCTCGTGCTTGAGGTTGTAGGTGATCACCGCGGTGGCGATCATCAGGCCGAGCAGCACGACGTTGAAGACTCGCCTCATGAGGTCCTCCCTGTCGGAAATGATGGCAGCGCCGGAACCCCGATCGCCGCCCTGTCGAGGGCGCGCACCGGCGCCGCGGTTCGCCGCGCCGCCCTCAGCCGTGCCGAGCGGGCGCGGGGATTGGCGTCGATTTCGGCCTTGCCCGGCGCAACGGCGCTTCGCGTCAGCAGGGCGAAGGTCGGCGGCGCGAGCTCCGCTTCCGGCATGTGGCGCGAACCGCCGGCGCGTTCAGCCGAACGCTCGGCCAGGAACCGCTTGACGATCCGGTCCTCGAGCGAATGGAAGGCGACCACGACGAGGCGTCCGCCCTCGGCCAGCACCCGCTCCGAGGCGGCGAGCGCGTCGGCGAGCTCATCGAGCTCGCGATTGACGAAGATACGGAGCGCCTGGAAGGTCCGGGTCGCCGGATGGATCTCGCCGAACTTGCGATGGCCGACGGCGCGCGAAACGATCTCGGCAAGCTCGGCGGTCGTCGCGATCGGGCTTTCGCTGCGCGCCCTGGCGATTGCCGCGGCTACCGCGCGGGCCTTGCGCTCCTCGCCGAGCACGGCGATGACGCGGGCGAGGTCGCGCGGCTCCATGGCGTTGACCACGTCACCGGCGGTCGGGCCGTCACCGCCCATCCGCATGTCGAGCGGCCCGTCGAAGCGGAAGGAGAAGCCGCGCTCGGCCTCGTCGAGCTGCATCGACGAGACGCCGATATCGAGCACGACGCCATCGACCGTCGCAGAGCCATGTTCGGCGGCAAGACGGTCGAGGTCGGAGAAGTTGCCCTCGACCAGCGTCAGCCGCCCGCCGCTCGCATCGACCAGGCTCCGCCCCGCCGCAAGCGCATGCCGGTCGCGATCGATGGCAATGACCGACGCGCCGCGATCGAGGATGCGGCGGGTATAGCCCCCGGCCCCGAAGGTCCCGTCGATGATGGTGCCGCCGGCCGCGGGCGCCAGATGCTCGATCACCTCGTCGATCAGGACGGGGACGTGCCGGACCGGTCCGCCAGCGACGCCGTCATCCACGGTGCCGCGGCCCGCGCTCATGTCCCCACCTCCGGACCGGCGCCCGCCGGCCGGCGGCCGGCCCCCAGCGACCGCCTGAGATCGCGCAGCCGGTTCTTGGCCTCCTCGCGATAGGCGGCGAAGCGTTCCGGCTCCCAGATCTGGAACTTGTAGCCCTGACCGACGAAGGTCACCCGCTCGCCGATCCCCGCATGCTCGCGGATCGTGTCGGTGAGGACGACGCGCCCCTCGCGGTCGTGTTTGAGGATCTCGCTCTCGCCGATCAGCGTCGTCGACAGGTACTCGTGATCCTCCGAGAAGGGCTCGAAATTGGCGAGGCTCGACCGGATGATGTCGCGGAAGCGGTTGCCTCCGGCGTCGATCGCCTGTCGATCGAGCGTCGGGCAGCAGTAGATCCCGTCGAAGCCGTCCACCGCCAACACCGACCGGAACGGCGCCGGAATCGACACCCGCCCCTTGGCGTCGAGCCGATTTGTGAAGGTTGAAACGAACTCGTCCATCCACCTCGACCGCCCCATCGCGCGGCGCGGTTTCCCGCGCGATCCCTCGCGGAACCCGGTCGGCCGCACGCCTTGCGTCCGCTCCGCTCCGACCGAAGCCTCGGGACCCGCCGAAAACGGCGCCCCGACCTTCGTTTGGGATTACATGGGATACCATGGGATTTTAAGGGCAGTCAATGCGCGATGGACCACGCCGGCACCCGGCGCTCGTCGCACAGTCATGCCTTGTTAGGCTTAATATTTCGTGTGGATCGGGAGTGGGCGCGGGGCCGCGCGAAGACGGGCGACGCCGCCGCCCTTTCGGGCGACGGCGTCCCAATCGCGCCAGTTGGCCTGTAAGCCGGGTTCTGTACGGCGGCGTCTCCGCCGCGTGACGGCCATTCATCTTGGGCGCCCGTTACCGGACGCCTCGCGCAACCTACCCGGACGACTGACCCGGAAACGCGGTCTGAGGCGAACCTCGCGTCGTCCCTATTCGGTCTTGCTCCCGGTGGGGTTTACCATGCCGGTCCCGTTGCCGGGCCCGCGGTGGGCTCTTACCCCACCCTTTCACCCTTACCCGACAGGCCGGAGCCGGCCGGGCGGTTTGCTTTCTGCGGCACTTTCCCTGGGGTCGCCCCCGCCGGGCGTTACCCGGCACCGTGTTTCCATGGAGCCCGGACTTTCCTCTCCGGCGGCGTTTCCACCTTGCCGGAGCGGCCGTCCGGCCAGCTGACGGGGCTGAGATAGGCGCTGGCACCGGCGCCGGTCAAGCCGTCCCCCGACCAGGCACGGTCGCGATCAGCCGGTCAAGCGTCCTGACCGTCGACACGTCGGCCACGCCATCGAAGCGCGCCTGACGGAAATGGCGCTGGAAGGCGACGACCACCGCTTCGGTCACGGGCCCGAAATCCGACTCTTCGTCAATGGCATAGCCGTATTGCCTGAATCGGTGCTGGAGGTCGCTTACGCCGCCTCCCCGGTCGCCGCGCTTCAGCACCGACCCGGCGACGACCGGCTCCGGCTGCACCCAGTGACCGATGCCGGCGGCATGGAGCACCTGCCACGGAAACAGCTCGCCCGGATCCTCCTTGCGGTCGGGCGCGACATCGGAATGCGCCAGCACCCGCTCGGGCGGGATCGGATGGCGGGCGAGGATCCCTTGTGAGAGCGCGACCAGCGCCGCGATCTGCGGCGCGGCGAAGGCACGGTAGCCGTGCTCATGGCCGGGATGGGCGAGCTCGATGCCGATCGAGCGGGAGTTGATGTCGCCCTCCCCGGCCCAGATTCCCCTGCCGGCATGCCAGGCGCGGCGCTCCTCGTCGACCAGTTGCACGGTCCGCCCGTCCTCGAAAATGAAGTAGTGGCTGGAGACCTCGGACCTTGGATCGGAGAGCCAGGACAGCGCCCCCTCCGCTGTCTTCATGCCCGTGTAGTGAAGAAGCAGGATATCGACACGCACCCCCGGCGCGCGTGGTCCGTGGTTGGGCGACGGGTGCTGTTCGATCGCGGGGGCCGCTACCATCATTGCCATTCCCGATTCGCTGTCTGGGATAGCCGATGGCGCATCATGAAACCACCTGCCTGTCCCGCGCGCCATGAGCGGCCCGGTCCCGCACCCGCGCGGGGTTGAAAGACTCGTCGCCGCCCTCGGATTCCTGGCCGGCCTGGGCCTCTCGCACGGCTTCGCCTGATCAGCCGCGCTCCAGCAGGATCTGCTCCCAGGCCCTGTTGATCGCGGCCATCCGGTCATGGGCGAGCGTCAGGGCCTCCGGCGGCAGGCCGCGGCCGATCAGGGCGTCGGGATGGTTCTCGGCCGCGAGCTGGCGATAACGAGTCCTGATCTCGGCAAGGCCCATCGATCGCTCGACGCCGAGGATTCGATAGGGATCGCCGCCTTCCGGCACGATGTGCCGCGCCGCGATCCGGTCGAAGCACCGCTGGTCGATGCCGAAGATCGTGGCAACGCGCTCGAGGAAGACGAGCTCCGCGTCGTGGATGACGCCGTCCGCGCCGGCGATGGTGAACAGCCCGTCGACCACATCCTCCAGCGCCCGCGTGTCGCCCTCGTAGAGCCGGGCGATTCGCGCGGCATAGGTTTCGAAGCCGGCGACATCCCGCTTGGCGAGATCGAACAGGCGCACGACATTCCGTTCCTCCGAAGCGGGCATCGCGAACAGGCGGCGGAAGCTGGCGACCTCGTCGGAGGTAACCACGCCATCGGCCTTCGCCATCTTGGCCGACAGCGCGATCAGGGCGATCGAGAAGGCCACCTGCCGTCGGGTCTCGGTGTCGCCGATCGCGGTAAAGGCGCTGCCGAGCCACTCGACCAGGGCGCCGACCGCCCCCGCTCCGCCTTCGGCAACCTCACCGATCCAGGTCCAAATGCTCATGCTTCAGTCCATGCAATTCCGGGGCCTGCACCGACCGGAGCGTGTCGCAACGGCGGACGCCGCCGCCGGAGCGTGGCCCGGGTCGCGGTCGGACAGGATCAGGGTTTGGTCACCGTCAGGTTGTCGAAGCCGAAGGCGGCGACGCCGGTCGGCGGCGATGCCGCGAAGACGCCGATCTGCTGGCCGTTGTCGGGCGGCGAGCCCTCCAGCTCCTCGAACTTCTGGCCGTTGACGTAGAAGGTCGCGTGGCTGCCGATCGTCGTCACCTGCAGCTCGTTGATCGCTCCATTGCCCTGGTTGGCGATTCCGGCCTCGCGCCATTCGACCTGGGCGAGCCATTTGCCGCGCTGCCGCCGCCAGACCGAAGCCTTGCCGTTGGGCGCCAGCTCGAAGACGTAGAAATTGTTGGCATCGGTGTACCAGAAAACGAGACCGGCCTTGGATTCCAGCGGATCGACTTCGGTGATCGTGGTCATCGTGACGCACATATCGATGTCGTCGTAGAGATTCGCTGAATTGGCCGACCAGTAGTATGTATCTGCGGGCGGGCGGATTTCGAGCTGGCTGTTAACGACCTTCAAGGAATCGGTTTCCGTTCCCCAGGTTGGCTGTAGCCTGTCGAAGCTGTCCTGATAGAGAATCGAACTTCCCTGACACGCGGCAAAGGCAGCGCCGCCAAGGCCAGACCAGGCAAGCAAGGCGACAATGATTGAAACGAATTTCATTTCCTACTCCAACCGATCCCGACGCCGGTTACGGCGGAATCTAATGCCCGGGGGCGGCAAAACCTAGGGCAAGTTCCCGCGCCGCCGAAAGCGTCGCAAGCCCCCGTCTTCATCCAGCAACCGTCCTTGCTACCGTCCCTGAACGGGAACTGCCATTCAATGCAAACCACTTCCACCGGAAAATGGGATTTTTGGATCGACCGCGGCGGTACATTCACTGACGTCATAGCGCGCGACCCCGAGGGGCGACTCTCTTCTACCAAATTGCTGTCGGAAGATCGCACCGAATTCCGTGATTCAGCCATCAACGGCATCCGCAGGCTGATGGGACTCGACAACGGCGAGTGGATCAAGCCGGAATTGGTGGCCACCGTCAAAATGGGTACGACGGTCGCGACCAACGCGCTGCTCGAGAGGAAGGGTGA
Source organism: Bauldia sp. (assembly GCF_020442045.1). GTDB lineage: Bacteria > Pseudomonadota > Alphaproteobacteria > Rhizobiales > Kaistiaceae > Bauldia. Next base: position 27,431 of record NZ_JAGRLA010000048.1, read on the forward strand.
CCGGGTCCTCCTGCTGACCACGGCCGGATTCCGCGACGCGCTCGAGATCGGCTACCAGGCGCGCAGCGACATCTTCGCGCGCAAGATCGTCAAGCCGGAGCTTCTCCACGAGCGGGTCAGCGAAGTCGAGGAACGCGTCCGCGCCGACGGGACCGTCGAGAAGGCGCTGGACCAGGTCGAGATACGGCGTCATCTCGTATCCGCCTGGGACGCCGGCATCCGCGCGGTCGCCGTGGTCTTCATGCATGCCTGGGCCTGGCCCGAGCATGAGCGGCAGGTCGCGGAGATGGCGCGGCGGATGGGCTTCCCGCAGGTATCGGCGAGCCACGAGGTGTCGCCGCTGATCAAGCTGGTCGGTCGCGGCGATACGACCGTGGTCGACGCCTATCTGTCGCCCCTGCTTCGCCGCTATGTGCTCAAGGTCGCCCAGGAGCTGGACAGCCCGGCGACGACCCGCACCATCACCGAGCCGCTTCCCATGCGCGAGGACAACACCCCGCAGCTGATGTTCATGCAATCCTCCGGCGGCCTGACCGACGCCGGCCTGTTCCATGGCAAGGACGCCATCCTCTCCGGTCCGGCCGGCGGCGTCGTCGCGGCGGTCGAGACAGCCCGGCTCGCCGGCTTCGACAAGGTGATCGGCTTCGACATGGGCGGCACCTCCACCGACGTCTCGCATTTCGACGGCGACTACGAGCGTGCCTTCGAGACCGAGGTGGCGGGCGTGCGGATGCGCGCGCCGATGATGCGGATCAACACGGTCGCCGCCGGTGGCGGCTCGATCCTCAGATACGAGCAGGGCCGCTATCAGGTCGGCCCGCAATCGGCCGGCGCGACGCCGGGACCGGCCTGCTATCGGCGCGGCGGACCGCTCGCCGTCACCGACGCCAACCTGATGGTCGGCAAGCTGCTGCCGGAGTATTTTCCGCATATCTTCGGCGAGCACCACGACCAGCCGCTCGATGCGGATGTCGTCGTCGAGCGCTTCACCGCACTCGCCGCGGAAACCGGCACGGGCCTGGCGCCGGAGGCGGTCGCCGACGGCTTCCTGCATATCGCCGTCGAGAATATGGCCAATGCGATCAAGACGATCTCGGTCCAGCGCGGCCACGACGTCACCGAATATGTCCTGAACTGCTTCGGCGGCGCCGGCGGCCAGCACGCCTGCCTCGTCGCCGATACGCTCGGCATCGGCACGGTCCTGATCCACCCCTTCTCCGGGGTCCTCTCCGCCTATGGAATGGGCCTCGCCGATATCCGCGCGACGCGGAACCGGGCGGTGATGAAGCCTCTCGAAGACGCGGCTTCGCTGAGGGCGGTCGAGACGGAGCTCGAGAAGGAGGCCGCTGGCGAGCTGGATGAGCAGGATGTCGCCGCCGCCGACATCGACATCGTGGTCCGCGCCCACATCCGCTACGAGGGAACGGACACGACGCTGCCGGTGACGGTTCTGGAAACCGCCTTGAGCAATCCGTCCCGCCCGCCCCTGATGCCGCCCCCGGAGATCGCCGCGGCTTTCGAACGGGCGCATCGCTCCCAATACGGCTTCGCCTTCGAGGAGAAGCCGCTCGTCGTCGAGTCGCTCGAGGTCGAGGCGATCGGCGGCGGCGCCGATATCGACGAGGCGCCGCAGCCGCTGTCGACCGAGCCTGTCGCACCCTCGCGCGACACGCGCTTCTATTCCGGCGGCGCCTGGCACGATGCCGGCGTCTACCTCCGCGACCATCTTGCGCCGGGCAACACCATCGCGGGTCCCGCGCTGATCATCGAGGCGCATCAGACGGTCGTCATCGAACCCGGCTGGCAGGCAGCCGTCACGGCGCGGGACCACATCGTCATGACCCGGGCGGTGCCGCTTCCGAAGCGCCGGGCGATCGGCACCGAGGCGGATCCGGTCATGCTCGAGGTCTTCAACAACCTCTTCATGTCGATCGCCGAGCAGATGGGCGTCACCCTTCAGAACACAGCCTATTCGGTGAACATCAAGGAGCGCCTCGACTTCTCCTGCGCGCTCTTCGATGCCGAGGGCCGGCTCGTCGCCAACGCCCCGCACATGCCCGTCCATCTCGGATCGATGGACCGCTCGGTCGAGTCCATCATCCGCCAGAATGCCGGCGACATTCAGCCCGGCGACGTCTTCGCGCTGAACGCCCCCTATAACGGCGGCACCCACCTGCCCGACATCACGGTCTGCACGCCGGTCTTCGCCCAAGAGACGCGGAGCGCCGAAGGCGCGACGGGGAAAGGAACAAGAGGCGAGGAGCGCCGCGAGGCGCGACAGGGAGACAAACAAGAGGCGCGGAGCGCCGAAGGCGCGACAGGGAAAAGGCAAGAGGCGAGGAGCGCCGAAGGCGCGACAGGGAAAAGGCAAGAGGCGAGGAGCGCCGAAGGCGCGACGGGGAAACGGCAAGAGAACCAGATCCTGTTCTGGGTCGCGGCCCGCGGCCACCATGCCGATGTCGGCGGCTCGGCGCCCGGCTCGATGACGCCGCTCGCCACCACGGTCGACGAGGAAGGCGTCCTCATCGACAATTTCCGTCTCGTCGAGCGCGGTCGCTTCCGCGAGGCGGAACTCGTCGAACTGCTGACGAGGCATCCCTGGCCGTGCCGCAACGTCACCCAGAACGTCGCCGACTTGAAGGCCCAGGTCGCCGCCAACGAGCGTGGCGTCCACGAACTCAACCGGATCGTCAGGCATTACGGCCTCGACGTCGTCCGCGCCTATATGGGCCATGTCCAGGACAATGCGGCGGAGAGCGTCCGCCGGGTGATCGACGCGCTCAGCGACTCCGAGTTCGAGGTCGAGACCGACCAGGGCGCGGTAATCCGGGTGAAGATCACGGTCGATCGCGAGAAGCGGGAGGCGGTTGTCGACTTCACCGGCACCAGCCCGGAGCAGCGGACGAACTTCAATGCTCCCGAGCCGGTCACCCGCGCCGCGGTGCTCTACTGCTTCCGGGTCATGGTCGACGACGCGATCCCGATGAATGCCGGCTGCCTGCGGCCGCTCCGCATCGTCATCCCGGAAGGATCGATGCTGTCGCCGCGCTATCCCGCCGCCGTCGTAGCGGGCAATGTCGAGACCAGCCAGCAGGTCACCAATTGCCTGTTCGGCGCGCTGAGGGCGATGGCCGCCGCCCAGGGCACGATGAACAACCTCACCTTCGGCAACGACACGGTGCAGTATTACGAGACGATCTGTTCCGGCGCCCCGGCCGGTCCCGGTTTCGACGGCGTCGATGCCGTCCACACCCACATGACCAACTCCCGCCTCACCGACCCCGAAATACTCGAATACCGCTTCCCCGTCCTGCTCGAGGATTTCCACATCCGCAAGGGCACCGGCGGCAAGGGCAGATGGTCGGCCGGCGGCGGCACCGAGCGGACCATCCGCTTCCTCGAGGACATGGACTGCGCGATCCTCTCCTCGCATCGCAAGGTCCATCCACACGGTCTCGAAGGCGGCGGCACCGGCCGGCTCGGCAAGACCAGCGTCCGGCGGAAGGACGGAAGCGTCGAAACCCTCGCGGGATGCGACCAGACGCGGATGTCGTCCGGTGACGCGATCATCGTCACGACGCCGACCGGCGGCGGCTACGGCAAGGTCTGAGAACGGGTTACGCGGCCTTCGGCATCCGCGCCCGGCAGGTAGACGGCCCGGCTACCAGCGGCCTCCCGCCTCAGTCGCCTGCCGAGAAGGCGGACAGATTCGTCATCTCAGGCGTCGCCGCTTCGTCGGGGATGCCCTTCGCCGGATCGGGAGGATCGTACTTGCCGGCGATCGCCGACGGATCGTAGCCGGCGGGAAAGAAGGGCGACCCCTCGTAGCTCGGCGGCTGGTCGGTGATCAGGACCTGGTCCGGCGCCGCCTTGATCGACCCGGTATAGCCGGTCGCGAGGCCATAGCGCGGCTGCCCCGGGATCGCGGCATATTTCGCCCCGACGAAGGGCCGCCGGGCCGGCGGCACGACCGGCGGCTTCGGCTTCGCATAGGTGTAGGTCCCGTCCTTGTTGTGGTGGGCGAGATCGACGTGGAAATGATCGCTGTGATAGGCCGCGCCGGGGCCGAGCACGGTCTTGAAGGTGCGGGTGGCGCTCGAATAGATCTCGCGGAGAAAGGCCCGCTCGTCGGCGCTGCCGTTCCAGCCGGACTTCACCGTGATCACCCGGCCGTTGGCGAGCTTGAAGCCGGCGATGTCGAGGGCGTTGCCGAAGGCATGCTCCGAGAGTTCCGCGCCCCTCTTGTTGTTGCGCGTCCGGCAGCTATAGGCGGAGATCTGCTTGATCTCGACGATGGGCATGCCGAAATAGACAAACGCCGCCGGCTGGACGGAATAGCGCATCCAGATTTCGAGCGCCGTGGTGATCGGACAGCCGAGCGTCGCGTCGGGCCCGACGCCGATCGTCCCGTCCTCCAGCGCCTTGACCTCCAGCGGATAGCTGATCCCGCAGACGCCCTTGCCGTTGATCGCCTTGACCTGGTGGACGAAATAGGATTGCGGCTTGCGCGCCATGCAGGCGCGCTCCGCCTGCTGACGCCACGACTCGTGGCGCTCGAAACCGATCAGGTTCAGGGCGCATCCACCGACCAGCAAGCACAGGCCGGCGACCACCGTCTGATACGCAACACGACGGAGCATGGCCGGACCATGCCGGCGACACCCTTAAGGAAGAGTCAAATTTCAATCGAATTGGAGGGGTTCCGCCGCCTTTCCCAAGGCTTCAGAGGACCAGAACGCCTTCGTGCTTGGCCTTGTCCTCGGGCTCGACATGGATGGTGATCATCGCGTCCGGCACCCTGGACCGAAGCGCCTTCTCGATCCGGTCGCAGATATCATGCGCCTCGGAAACCGGCATGGTCCCCGCCACCACCAGGTGAAAATCAATGAAGGTGACGCGCCCGGCATTGCGTGTCCGGAGGTCATGCGCCTCGATCGCGCCCTCGGCATTGGCCGAAATGATCTGCCGGATCTCGGCAAGCGTGTCATCCGGCACCGCCTCGTCCATCAGGCCGCCAAGGGATTCGCGGATGAGCCGCCATCCCGCCCACAGGATATTGACTGCGACGATCGCCGCGAGCAGGGGGTCGAGCTCGGGGATGCCGGTGAGATAGGCGGCGACCAGGCCGACGATGACTCCCGCCGAGGTGACGACGTCGGTGAAGAGATGCGTGCCGTCGGCGACCAGCGCCGGGAAGCGCCTGCGGCGTCCTTCCCGGATCAGGTACCAGCTCCACGCGCCGTTGATCACCGATGCGACGGCGCTGATCGCCAGCCCCTCGGCCGGCGCCTCCAGCATCCGCGGCGAGAGGAAGGCGGCATAGGCTTCGCGCAGGATCGCGACCGCGGCGATGACGATGACACGCCCTCGAGCACCACCGAGAAATACTCCGCCTTGTGGTGTCCGTAGGGATGGTTGGCGTCGGCGGGCCGCAGGCTGTAGCGGATCGCGACCAGCGCCGCGCCGGAGGCCGCGACATTGACGATCGACTCGAGCGCGTCCGAAAACAGTGCGACGCTGCCCGTGATCCGCCAGGCGGCGAGCTTGATCAACAGCACGGCGATGCCGACCGCGACGCTGATCGCCGCGATGGTCCCGGTCTTCGGGCCGTCCCGTTCCCCCGTCACGCCTCAATCCGCCATCGTTTCGACCGAGGCGAAGCTTTCCGCCGGGCCCCCCGCCTCGAACGGTGTCGTCACCTCGACGAAGGTATCGGGATAGAAGCCGTTGAACCGGGTGCGGAGCGCCAGCGAATAGGCGCCAATATGGCCGATCTCGATCCAGTCGCCGGTATCGACGGTCTCGGGAAGGAAGAAGGGCCGCGACAGGATATCGACCGAGTCGCAGGTCGCGCCGCAGACCTTGAACGGCACGATCCTGCCGGGATCGCCGCTGCGCTTGCGGCGCGCCGGGTCGGGCAGCAGCCGGGCCGGCAGGGTGATCTTGCCGGTCCAGGAATCCGACAGCGACGCCCAGATCCCGTCGTTGATATAGAGGCGCCGCCCCTTCTTGAGCAGGACGCGGACAATCAGCGAGAAACAGCGGGCCGCGATCACCCGGCCGGGCTCGGCGACCATCGGCACGTCGTCGAATCCCCATTCCCGCGCCTCCTCCACCACCTCCCGGACCAGCGCCTCGGTATCGTGATGGGGCGGTGCCTTGCGGCGCGGATCATGGCCATAGGGTGCCGGAAAGCCGCCGCCGATATCGAGCAGCGCGATCGGGACGCCGGCCCGGCCGCGCACCCATGCGGCCGAGGCGAGCGCGCGTTCATAGGTATCGGTATCCTCGACCTGGCTGCCGACATGGAAGCAAAGCCCGACGCGAAACCCGATTCCGGCAATCCGCGTGACCAGTTCGAGGGCATGGCCAGGCGCCGCGCCGAATTTCTTCGACAATTCGTAGGCGGCGTGACCGCGCACGGAGAGACGCACGAGCAGCGTGATCTCTTCCGGGTCGAGGTCGAGGCCACGGACGATGCGCAGGATCTTCGCCACCTCGTCCTCATGGTCGACGGCAAGCACCTTGATCCCGTAGGTCTCGAGCGCCAGCCGGATATCGGACTGCGCCTTCACCGGATGCGTGTAGATCAGCCCGGCACCCGGAGCGACGGCCCGCACCGCCGCGAACTCGGCCGGCGAAGCGACGTCGAAACAGTCGATCCCGGCCTCGGCCAGCGTCCGCAGGACCATCTCCTCGCCATTCGTCTTGACCGCATAGGCGGTCTTGCCGGGAAAGGCGGACTTGAAGGTCAGGGCATCGGCGCGCAGCACCTGCGGCCGGAAGCAATAGACCGGATGATCGGGCCGCAATGCATTTGCGGCATCCCTGGCGGTCTTGAACTGGTCCATCCGGGGCCCTGTCCGAATGCGGGGAATCCACGCACGCTAACAGCCCGCGCGGGGCGGCGAAAGTCTCGGCCCCGCCGGGCCGGCGCCGCCTGCGACTTTGATACAACACTCGCCGAGAACCCGGCACGGCCCGGTCGGAACGGCCTTGTCACGGCCCCCCTGAATATGAGAAATCGGTATCATCACCCTTGGAATACATGCTCCGGGAAAGAGGCTGTCGCCTTGATCATGGGGAAGCGAATCAAGATTGCCGCGGCAGCGGTCGTCGTCGCGCTCGGGATTTCCGCCGACGCGGCGGCCGGTGATTTCCAGTTCGGCCTCTACGGCGGCTGGAGCGGCAGCTTCGACAGCGACGCCACGTTCAAGCGCGGCAACAGCGACTTCACGCTCCACAGCATCCCGTGGGAAGGCCTGTCCTTCGACTATAAGGGCGGAGCACCATATTACGGCATTCGCGGCACCTACTGGCTGAATTCGACGCCTATGCCCGCGCCGAAGTGGGGCATCATGCTCGACTATACCCACGCCAAGGTCCGCGCCGAGGGCAGTGCCAAGGTGAAGGCGACCGGCACCTATATGGGCAAGCCGGCGCCAAACCGGATGAAGATCTCCGACACCTTCAGCCGGTTCGAGTTCACCGACGGCCTCAATCTTCTCACCCTCAACGCGGTGCGCCAGCTGCCGCCTCTCGGGACCATCCGTCCCTATGTCGGCGGCGGCCTCGGCATCGCGCGGCCGCATGTCGAGGTGACCGGGCCGGGCTTCCCGAAGACATTCGAATACCAGGTGACCGGCCTCGCCGCGCAGATCCTCGCCGGTGTCGACGTCCCGCTGACCGATCACTTCTCGCTCTTCAGCGAATACAAGCTCAGCTACGCCGGCGTTGACGCGGACCTCAAGAAGGGCGGCCACCTGAACACCAACGTCTGGACAAACCACATCGTGGTTGGCGCGTCGCTGCGCTTCGGGGACGGTTCCTGAGCCTCGCTTCCGTAGGCCGATTTCCACAAACCACTTCGGCTGAACGCGGCCGGGCGGCTGGCTTTTGCCGATTGGCCGGGTTTCCTTTCGCAGCGCACAACAAAAAAAGCTTGCGGGCCGATCAACCAGAGTTACACTTTAGTCATAATTCGGAACCGGAGGCATTCCGATGAGCCTTGCCCGTCCGCTCCATATGGCTTTGGTTTGTGCCGCGTTCCTGTTCGTAGCTGCAGTTGTTTTCGGCGCCGTTTAGCGTCGGCATGAGTTGAGTCTAAGTTGTTCGTCTGGCCGGGCCCGCGAGAGCGGTGCGCCCGGCTTTGTTTTGTCCGGATTTCGGTGCCCGCCCGTCGCTAGCGATAGAAGCTCGGCATGAACATGATCAGGACGGCGAGGATCTCGAGCCGTCCCATGATCATCCCGAGGCACATCACGATCTTCGCCGCGTCGGGAAGGCTTGAGAAATTGCCCGCCGGACCGATCACCTCGCCGATTCCAGGGCCGATATTGCCGATCGTCGAGGCGGCGATCGAGATGCTGGTTTCGCCGCCCATGCCCAGCGCCGCCATGACGATCGCCATGCCCGCGAAGGCAAGCAGGTAGATGAAGACGAAGACCCCCACCGAGGCCGCCTGCTCGTCGGGGATGACGCGCCGCCCGTAGCGGATCGGCGCCACGACATGCGGGTAGATGGAGCGCTGGACGTGCTGCCTGACCACCGCATACATCACCTTGAAGCGGAATATCTTGATGGCGCCTGCCGTCGATCCCGTGCAGCCCCCCATGAAGCTCAGAGCGAAGAACCATACCGCCGCGAAGGTCCCCCAAAGCACATAGTCGGCCGAGGCATAGCCGGTCGTCGTGGCGATCGACACGACGTTGAAGGCGGCCTTGGTGAGGGCGGCATCGGCGGGGAAATCGAGCGCGATGAACAGCCAGAGCGCGAGGATCGCGACCAGGATCGCCACCACCGACACGAAGGTTGTGACCTGGGTGTCGAAGCGGTCCTGCAGCGAGCCGCCGCGCAGCATCCTGAGCAGCGACAGGAAGGGCAGCGCGCCGAGGATCATGAACAGGATCGCCGCCCATTCGAGCGCCGCGCTGTCGAAATGCGCGAAGGAGGCGTCGTGGGTCGAGAAGCCCGCCGTGCAGATCGTCGTCATCGCGTGGTTGAGCGCGTCGAAGGGCGTCATCCCGAGCATCCAGTAGACGACGAAGCACGCGGCGGTCAGCGTCACGTAGATCTCGACCACGGCAATCGCGATGCTGCGCATCCGCGGCAGCGACTTCTCCGAGCGCTCGGTGAATTCGAGCCGGAAGAGCTGCATGCCGCCGATCTTGAGAAACGGCAGGATGACGATGGCGAAGCCGATGATCCCGATCCCGCCGATCCACTGGCTGAACGAGCGCCAGAGCAGGACCGACTTCGCGGTATCGTCGAGGCCGACCATCACCGTCGCCCCGGTGGTGGTGATACCGGAGACCATCTCGAAATAGGCGTCGACGAGGGAGAGGTTGACCGGTTCCGCGATCAGCGGCAGCGCCGCGAAGGCCGGCACCATGATCCAGGCCACCACGGTCAGCAGGGTCGCGTCGCGAAAGCGCAACTGGAACTGCCGCCCCCGTGTGGTCAGCACGCATCCGCCGGCGACCACCGCGGTGACGGCCGCAGAGACGCCGAATTCCTCGGCGTGGCCGTCCTCGGTCGCCAATGCGACAAGCGCCATCACGCCCTCGCCGGCCGAGATCGCGAAGAGAATCCACCCCAGGGTCAGGACAGCCGGCCAGATTTGAGGCAGCAAATAGGGTCTCCGTCACACCGCCGTCGGCGGAAACCGCCCGCCCCCGCCGCGCCATCGATGGAAAGGGATCAAACCCGGTGCACGATCCGCCGACGGCTTCCAAGGCACTGAGCTTTACCCCAGATCGGCGGGCGCGGCCATTGTCATGCTCGGCGTCCCGACCGCTCGCGGCAATCAGTCCGTGCCGGGACCAGCCGCCCAGAATCGCGATTCGACCTCGAGCTTCCGGCCGGCTTCCAGGATCGCCTCGTCGGTCCCCAGCGACGTCGTTACGCTGCCCCGCTTCTCGTCATAGGGCGCCCCGACCATGCTCGGCTCACGCCACAGGCCGGTCGTGATGGTGACACCGCGGAAGACGAGCTCGCCGTTGACGCGCGACAGGTTCATGCCGCCCGAGGACGAACCGCTGGCGTCGCAATCGGAGCGGTAGAAGGACGTGATGCTGGTCGAGACCGGCACCCGCCGCACCCTGCAGCCCTGCGCGACCGGTACTTCGTTCGGCACCTCCTTCTCCATCCCGGCCGGATGGGCGGTGATGACGATCAGCGGGTCGTCGGCCTTGACCGGATCGTCCGGCGCGACCGCGAAGGGCTCGGCGCCTTCGATCGGCTCGGCGAGCGGCACGATGGCGAAGTCATAGTTCGATCCCGGCTTCGGTGGCGTCGCACCGAATTGCCCGGCCTGCGGCACCAGGTCGATCTTCACCGGGTCCCGATCCTGGTTCTTGAAGAAGCAGTGCGAGCGCATCTTTCCGCTGGCCGGATCGAAGAAGATATGGCCCGCCGTGAGGATCTGCTGGTTCGACAGAAACAACGCGCCGGAGCCGAGCGACGGAGTCGGCCGGAAGCAGCCGACATAGCCCGACACCTTGCGGATGCGCTCGATCTCGCCGTCCGAAAGCCCGAGCGAGGGACCGATCACCACCAGCGAATCCCGATCGTCTTTGCCGTCGATGACGTTGGCGGTCGCAAAGACCGTCGACAGCACCAGGGCGATGGCGAGAAAGCCGAGTTTCTTCATGATGCGGACCAGCGTGACATCAGAATTCGGAAGACGATACCCTGCTACTCCGCCGCGTCGCGCCGGCCGGGCTGGTAGTTGAGGATCGGCGCGAGCCACCGTTCCGCCTCGGCCATCGACCATCCCTTCCGCCGCGCATAGTCCTCGACCTGGTCCTGTTCGATGTGGCCGACGCCGAAATAGTGGCTCTGGGGGTGGGCGAAATAGAGGCCGGAGACCGACGAGGCCGGCCACATGGCGAAGCTCTCCGTCAGCCGGATTCCGGTCGCAGCCTCCGCGTCAAGCAGCGCGAATAGCGTCTTCTTCTCGGTGTGGTCGGGCTGGGCCGGATAGCCCGGCGCCGGGCGGATACCCTGATAGCCCTCGCCGATCAGCTCCGCCTTGGTGAGGTCCTCGTCCGTCTGGTAGGCCCAGAATTCCTTGCGCACCCGCTCGTGCATCGCCTCGGCAAAGGCCTCCGCCAGCCGGTCGGCCAGCGCCTGGCTGAGGATCTTGGAATAGTCGTCATTGGCGCGCGAAAACCGCTCGGCGATCGCCTCCTCGCCGATCCCCGCGGTCACCGCGAAGCCGCCGACATAGTCCGGCCGGCCGCTCCCGACAGGAGCGACGAAATCGGCAAGCGCGGCATGGGCCCGCTTGTTGGACGAGCGGGCGATCTGCTGGCGGAGCGTATGCAGCCGCGCAAGCTCGGTTGTCCGCGACTCGTCGGCATAGACGACGATGTCGTCGCCATCCGCGTTGGCCGGCCAGAAGCCGACGACGCCACGCGCCATCAGCCAGTTCTCGGCGACCAGCTTGGCAAGCATCGCCCGCGCATCATTGTAGAGGGCGGTCGCGGCCTCGCCGACCTTGGGATCGTCGAGGATCAGCGGAAAGGTCCCCTTGATCTCCCAGGCGGCGAAGAAGGGCGACCAGTCGATATAGGGTACGAGCTCGGCGATCGGATAGTCGTCGAAGATGCGCGTGCCGAGGAATCGCGGGGGCGGCGGCTCGTAGGCCCGCCAGTCGATCGCCACCCGGTTCTCCCGCGCGGCGGCGAGCGGCACCCGCCGCTTGTCGGCCTGGCCGAGCGCGTGGTTCTCGGCGACCTTGCGGTATTCCTCGCGAATGCCGGCCATATAGTCGGTCCGGCCGGAACCGAGCAGGCTGCCGGCGACGCCGACCGCCCGGCTCGCATCGAGCACATGGACCGTCTGGCCGCGATCGTAATTGGGCGTGATCTTCACCGCCGTATGCACCCGGCTGGTGGTCGCGCCGCCGATCATCAGCGGCAGGTCGAAGCCCTCGCGCTCCATTTCGGCCGCGACATGGCACATCTCGTCGAGCGACGGCGTGATCAGCCCGGAAAGGCCGATGATGTCGACCTTCTTCTCCCGCGCCGCCTCCAGGATCCTGACGGCCGGCACCATGACGCCGAGGTCGATGACCTCGTAATTGTTGCACTGGAGCACGACGCCGACGATGTTCTTGCCGATGTCGTGGACGTCGCCCTTGACCGTGGCGAGCAGGATGCGGCCGGCGATATTCGCGCCTCCCTCCTTCTCGGCCTCCATGAACGGCATCAGATAGGCGACCGCCTGCTTCATCACCCGCGCCGACTTGACCACCTGCGGCAGGAACATCTTGCCGGAGCCGAAGAGGTCGCCGACGACATTCATGCCGTCCATCAGCGGTCCTTCGATGACGTCGAGGGTCCGTGTCGCCGCCTGGCGCGCCTCCTCGGTGTCGATCTCGATGAAGTCGGTGATGCCCTTGACCAGCGCGTGCGACAGGCGCTCGCTGACCGGCCATTCGCGCCAGGTGAGATCGGCCTCCTTGCGGGCCGAGGCGCCGCCCTTGTAGCGCTCGGCGACCTCGAGCAGCCGCTCGGTCGAATCCGGCCGCCGGTTGAGCACCACGTCCTCGGCGAGCTCGCGCAGCTCCGGGTCGATGTCGTCATAGACCGGAAGCGCGCCGGCATTGACGATTCCCATATCCATCCCGGCGGCGATGGCGTGGTAGAGGAAGACCGAGTGCATCGCCGCGCGCACCGTCTCGTTGCCGCGGAAGGAGAAGGAGAGGTTCGACACGCCGCCCGAGACATGCGCGCCGGGCAGGTTCTGCCGGATCCAGCGGGTCGCCTCGATGAAGTCGACCCCGTAATTGTTGTGCTCCTCGATACCGGTCGCGACGGCGAAGATGTTGGGATCGAAGATGATGTCCTCGGGGTCGACGCCGACCTCCCCGGTCAGGATGCGATAGGCGCGCGCGCAGATCTCGGTCTTGCGCTCGAAGGTGTCGGCCTGGCCGGTCTCGTCGAAGGCCATCACCACCATCGCCGCGCCATATCGGCGGACCCGGGCGGCCTGCTCGCGGAAAGCCTCCTCGCCTTCCTTCATCGAGATCGAGTTGACGATCGACTTGCCCTGCACGCATTTGAGGCCGGCCTCGATCACCGACCATTTCGACGAGTCGATCATCACCGGGACGCGGGCGATATCCGGCTCGGCCGCCATCAGGTTGAGGAAGGTGACCATCGCCGCCTCGGAATCGAGCAGGCCCTCGTCCATGTTGACGTCGAGCACCTGGGCGCCGTTCTCGACCTGGTCGCGGGCGACCTCGAGCGCGGTGGCGTAGTCGCCGGCGGTGATCAGCTTGCGGAAACGCGCGGAGCCGGTGACGTTGGTGCGTTCGCCGATATTGACGAATGTGGCGGTACGTTCGGTCAAGCGTCAGTTCCTCCGTACAAAAGGGCAAGAGCACGGGCCGACAGCTTGTCTCCGGCAAACGGATGGACGACCTCGAGATTGCCGAGCTTCAGCCCGTCCGACATGTCCTCGCTGATGATGTGCGTACATCCGCCGGCTTCGGCCGCCGAGAGCAGGTTTGCGTCCCAAAAGGACAGGCGGCCCGTGGCGGCCTCCGCCAGTGCCCGTTCGGTGGAGCGCCGGGTGGCCGCGATGATACGGAAACTGGTCAGCAGGTTCCTCGCTGCCTGGGCGCACTGCCACGGGGGACGCCGGAGCTGCCTCGCCAGGGCGGAGTAGAACTCTCCCGCGACCTGGAGCACCATCGGAGCGCTCCGCGCCGCCAGCGCATCGAGAATCTCCGTCGAGGCATCCTGCTTGGCGGGATCGTCGCCATCGACGTTGTAGACGAAGATGTTCGTGTCGGCGGTGATCACGAACCATCTCCCTCATGCAGTTGCTCGCGCGTGACCTTCCTTCCTTCGGACGACCAACCCGCATTTCTCAGCGCCTTGAACGCTTCCCATGCAGCCTGCCGCTCCACTTCGCCTGCCTCGTCCCAATCCCGAGGGACCGTGCTGGACCCGCTCTCCGCGGAGCTGACCGCCTCGATGTTCACCAGGATCCCCCCGGATGCCTTGTTGGCCCGATAGAGGTCGCGCCAACGGAGCGCAGCGGGGCCTATGGGGGCAAGACCCGGCGTAGGCCTGCCAGTCGTACGATTGTCCTGCATCTTCTTCCATTCGCCGACATTGCCGTCCACCCTGAGCCGGACGATCTCTCCGGCACGAAGGCGCTCAAGCCTCGAAAGAAACGCGGTATCGCCGTGGATTCCCTTGAACCAGAGCACCGTGTCCTTGACTTCAACCTTCATCATCGCGTCCTCCTCGGCAAACGAGCCCGGAGGAAATATACGAGCAGCCGGCGGCATGTCAATCATCCCCAATATGCCCCCATATGCCCTGATATGCCAGGCTATGCATACGTCCACCCATCGACTCGGCGCTCAGCTCGCCACCTCAAACGGCTCCAGGCCGGACAGCCGGAGCTTGTGTTCGGCCTTCGGTACGGCGCGCGGCGCGGCTCCCTCGACCGCGCTGGCGATCGCCCGTATGTGGTCCGGCGTCGTACCGCAGCAGCCGCCGACGATATTGACCAGCCCCGCGCGCGCGAATTCGCCGAGCTGGGTGGCCATCGCTTCGGGGCTCTCGTCATATTCGCCGAACTCGTTCGGCAGGCCGGCATTGGGATAGGCGCAGACCAGTGTGTCCGCGACCCGCGAGAGCTCGTCGATATGGGCGCGCATCTCCTTGGCGCCGAGCGCGCAATTGAGGCCGAAGGTCATCGGATGGGCGTGGCGGAGCGAATACCAGAAGGCCGTCGGCGTCTGGCCGGACAGCGTCCGGCCGGACAGGTCGGTGATCGTGCCGGAGATCATCAGCGGCAGGCGGACACCCTTTTCCGCGAAGGCCTCCTCGGCCGCGACCATGCCCGCCTTGGCGTTCAGCGTGTCGAAGATGGTCTCGAAGAGGATCAGGTCGGCGCCGCCGTCGATCAGTCCCCGCACCGCCTCGCCATAGGCGGCGACGAGGTCGTCGAAGGTGATGTTGCGGAAGCCGGGATTGTTGACGTCGGGCGAGATCGAGGCGGAGCGGTTGGTCGGTCCGATCGCTCCGGCGACGAAGCGTGGCCGGTCCGGCGTCTCGGCGGTCACCTCGTCGCAGGCCTCCCTGGCGATCCGCGCGCCCTCGCGGTTGAGCTCGTAGGCGAGCTCCTCCATCCCGTAATCGGCCTGGGCGATGGAGGTCGAGGAGAAGGTGTTGGATTCGACGATGTCGGCCCCGGCATGCAGATAGGCGAGGTGGAAGGACTTCAGGTGCTCCGGCTGCGTCAGGTTGAGCAGGTCGTTATTGCCCTTGAGGTCGCTCGGCCAGTCCTTGAAGCGCTCGCCGCGGAAATCCTCCTCGGTCAGCTTCAGGGACTGGATCAGCGTGCCCATCGCCCCGTCGAGGACGAGGACGCGGCTTACGGCTTCCGCCATCAGTACGGATCGGGCATTGGTCTGCCGGGTCATCGGCGTGTTCCTATTCGCAGGTTACGTGGCATTCTTCCGTCCGCCCGTTCTCCGGCAGGCAGACGGCACTGTCGATGCCGGCATCGTCGCTCGTTTCGATGCTGGCATGGTCGCCCGCCTCGACGCTGCAGCGGCCGTCAACGAAGGTCCGGATCTCGCCGCCGATCTCATACAGGCAGCTGACCGACTGCTGGCCGTCGCCGGTCCTGTCGAGGCTCATCTGGTCGAGCCACGACGAGCCAAGCGATTCCCAGGCGATCCCCCTGTCGTCGGTCGCCCGCGTGGTCAGCGCCGTCGGGCATTCGATCGTCGTGCCGGCAAAGGCCGGACCGCCGGCCGTGAGCCAGGCAAGGCCAGTCCCGAAAACCACCGCCGGCCATGCCCACACCCCGTTCATGTCCCCTCCTCTCCGGTCGCCGCGCTGATGAATTCGAGCCGGTTGCCGAAGGGATCGCGCGTATGGAACCGTCCCCCGGCGATCGATTCGACGCGGGTGACCTCGCAATCGGCATCGGCCAGTTGCCGCTCCAGCGCATCGATGTCATCGACGAGAAAGGCGGGATGGGCGAGCGCCGCCGGGCGGAAGTCGGCGCCGCAGCGAAAATGGATCTGCTGGTCGCCAAGGCGAACCCAGAGGAAGCTCCGGCCGGCGGCCTCGCGCGGCCGCGACACCTCCTCCAGTCCGAGCAGCCCGACATAATAGGCGCGCGTCGCATCCTCGGCGCCCACCGGCACCTCGATCTGGATATGGTCGATGCCGAGCAGCGTCATGCCGCGGCTTCCGCCGGGGCCGGTTTGACCGGCCGCATGCCGAGCAGGTGGCAGATGGCGTAGACCAGATCGGCCCGGTTCATCGTGTAGAAGTGGAAGTCGGTGACGCCTCGATCGACCAGATCGAGCACCTGCTCCGCTGCGACCGCGGCCGCAACGAGCTGGCGGGTCGCCGGGTCGTCGTCCAGGCCCTCGAAGCGTTGCGCCAGCCAGTCGGGAATCGAGGCGCCGCAGCCAGCGGCGAAACGGGCGATCTGCGCGAAATTGTGGACCGGAGCGATACCCGGGACGATCGGAATGTCGATGCCGGCGGCGCGGACCCGCTCGACATAGGCCTCATAGCGGTCGTTGTCGAAGAAGAATTGGGTAATGGCGCGATCCGCCCCGGCGTCGACCTTGCGCTTCAGCATATCGATATCCGTCATCCAGTCGGGGCTTTCGGGATGCTTTTCCGGATAGGCCGCGACGGAGACCTCGAAATCGCCGAGCTTGCGAATGCCGGCCACGAGGTCGGAGCTGCGCTGATAGCCGCCCGGATGCGGCGCATAGGCGGTGCCGACGCCCTGCTCCGGGTCGCCGCGCAGCGCCACGATGTGACGAACCCCCGCCTCGCCATAGCCGCGCACGACGGCGTCGACCTCGTCGCGCGTCGCCGCCACGCAGGTGAGGTGGGCCGCGGGCCTCAGCGGCGTCTCCCTGAGGATGCGCGACACCGTCGCATGGGTGCGTTCGCGGGTCGATCCGCCGGCGCCATAGGTGACCGAGACGAAGCCCGGCGCGAGCGGCGCGAGGCGCTCGATCGACTGCCAGAGCTTCTCTTCCATCGCCGGCGTCTTCGGCGGGAAGAACTCGAAGGAGACGTTGAGATGGGAATTGGCGCCGAGCAGGCGGCTTGCGCGTTTGGCATCGTCCGACATCACGCCACCTCCCGCTCGGTTGCTCCGGCGATCGCCATCCGCGGGTCTTTCGCCAACCACAGCGTCACCTTGAGCTCATCGTCGTCGCCGGCCGGCAGTTCGACCACCTCGCCGAGGTCGAGCCCATGCGCCGCGACCCACTGGCCGACCTGGTCGCGGCCGAAACCGAGTCGGCGATGGGCATGCTCCTCGCGGAGGAATTCGAGATCGTGCGGCGCGAAGTCGACCACGAGCAGCCGCCCGCCCGGCCGCAACACCCGCGCCGCCTCGGCCAGCGCCCGCTCCGGATCGTCGAGAAAGTGCAGCACCTGGTGGATCAGCACCAGATTGAAGGAGCCGCGCGGCAGCGAGAGGTTGTAGATGTCGCCGAGCCGGACCTGGGCATTGGCGATTCCCGCCCGGTCGAGATTGGCCCGCGCCACCGCCAGCATGCTCGACGACGCATCGACGCCGATCGCCCGGCTGTAGAGCGGATGGAGCAGCTCGAGCATCCGCCCGGTCCCCGTCCCGAGATCGAGCATGCTGTCGAAGGGCCGCTCGCCGACGAGGTCGACGACCGCCGCCTCGACCGCGTCCTCGGCGACGTGCAGCGCCCTGATGGTGTCCCAGGCGGCCGCGTTCTCGCTGAAATACCGCTCGGCGGCGACCGCATGATCCTGCTTGATCTGCGCCAGACGCTCGCGGTCGCGGGCAAGCACCGGGTCGTCGGGATCGGCCGCGGCCAGCAGCTCATCCGCGAGCCGCCGTCCCGCCGTCCCTTCCGTCAGCCGGTAGAAGACCCACGCTCCCTCCGGATAGCGGTCGATCAGCCCGCTATCGGCAAGCAGCTTGACGTGGCGGGAGATCCGGGGCTGCGACTGGCCGAGGATCGCCGTCAGGTCCTTGACCGAAAGTTCGGCCTGATGGAGCAGCGCCAGTATTCTCAATCGCGAACTCTCGCCCGCGGCCCGAAGCGCCGCCAGCAGCGCGTCTATGGTAAAGGTATCCCGCATGATCCCGTGACCACTCCCTCTTTCTAGTGAACATATACATATCTTTATATGTCGAGGGAAGCCCTTCCCGCGTGTTGACCTTGACGTCCCGCTCCACTTCATTTAACCATTTCATTAAATAAAGGAGAGGCACAGTGGCCCCTGCGCCCGCCATCACCGCCGTATTTGGCGCCCTGTCGGACCCGACGCGGCTTGCGATCGTCGAGCGCCTTCTCAAGGAAGGCGAGCATTCGGCGGGCGAGATCGCTGCGCCCTTCGCGATCAGCAAGCCGGCGATCTCGAAGCACCTCCGGGTGCTGGAAGATGCCGGCCTGATCGAACGGCGCGTCGCCCGGCAATGGCGGGTCTGCCGGATTCGCCCGGAGGCGATCCGGCTGGTCGACGACTGGATGCGGGAATACCGGAAATTCTGGGAGGGCTCCTTCGACCGCCTCGAGCAGGTCCTTGCCGCCGCGGAAACAGAGGAAGGCGAAAATGGCCGATACGACGAATAACGCCAACAGTGCTTCCGCGATCCGGGAGGGATCGGAGGCCGACAGGACCCTGGTCATCGAGCGCGTCTTCAAGGCGCCGCCGGAAAAGGTCTTCGCCGCTTGGACCAATCCGGAGATCCTGGTCAAATGGTGGGGACCGGAAGGCTTTGGCACGCCCGAGCACGAGATGGATGTCCGCGAAGGCGGCGCCTGGCGCACGGTGATGCGGAACGACAAGGGCGAAGACCACGTCGTCTCCGGCGTCTACCGGGACATCTCACCCGCGAAGCGGCTCGTCCTGACCTGGGCGTGGGAGCAGCCGGACGGCAGTCGCGGCCACGAGACCCTCGTCGAGCTGACCTTCGAGCCGGCCGGGGACGGCACCCGGATGCGGCTCGTCCAGCGCCTCTTCGAGACGGTCGAAGGCCGTGACAATCACCGCATGGGCTGGGATTCGAGCTTCAACTGCCTGGAGCAGGTTTTCGCCTGAACCGGATCGGTCCCTGACGCCTCGCGACGGCGGCCGCTGAACGGTATTCTGGATTCGAAGGAATCGGAATCGAAGGACGGGGCTGGATGCGCGTAGGCGTGCTTGGTGGTGGGATGCAGGGCTGCTGCGCCGCGCTTGCCATTGCCGATCGTGGTGTCCATGTCACGATCTTCGACCGCAACCCGAGCCTGGTGACCAGGGCCGGCGCGGCGAATGAGGGCAAGATCCACCTCGGCTACATGTATGCCGGCGATCCGAGCCTGAAGACCGCGCGGACGATGATGGCCGGTGCGCTGGCCTTCGAACCCTTCCTCGAGCGACACCTCGGCGCGTCGTCGCCGGCCTTGCGGACCTCCGCGCCGGCCACCTATGTCATCCATCGCGACGCACAGCACCCGCCGGATGAGATCGCCGGCTACCTGAAGACGGTCCACGGACTGATCGCCGAGCAGGCCGGGCGGAATCCATCGGCCTATTTCGGCGTCGATCTCGGGTCGCCGCCGCGGCGCCTGTCGGCCGCCGAGCGGGAAGCCGCCTTCAACCCCGGGCTCGCCGTCGATGCCTATCAGACGGCGGAAGTCGCCATCGATCCGCTGGTGGTCGCCGAAGCCTTGCGCCAATGCATCGCCGACCATCCGCTCATCGAGACAAGGCTCGGCTGCGAGATCGTCGACGCGGTCGCGGAGCCCGACCACATGCTGGTCGTCGGCCGGGATGGCGATGGCCCGGTCAGGGACCGCTTCGATCAGGTGATCAACGCGTTGTGGTGCGGCCGGCTCGCGCTCAACGAGACCGTCGGCATCGAGACAGGGCGCGCCTGGGTCCATCGCCTCAAATACGGCGTCAGCTTCCGGCTTCCGGAAGGCGCCGAAAGGCCCCCGAGCGCGACCTTCATCTCCGGACCCTTCGGCGAAGTGGTCAGCTATGGCGAGGGCCTCACCTATCTGACCTGGTACCCGACCTGCTTGCGCGCCATCTCGCATGACCTCGCCCCGCCGGAATGGGAAACCTACCCCGCCGATCCGGTCCGGTCGGAAGTGCTCGCCGGCACGCTGACCGCGATGCAGGAGATCGTGCCGGCGCTGCGCGGCCTCGATCCCGGGACGCTGCCGGAAGCCATGGTCAAGGGCGGGATCATCGTCGCCTGGGGGGCGACGGACATCTACGACCCGCGGAGCGAACTGCACCGGCGCTACGAGATCGGCCTGAGCACCCGGGGCCGGTTCCATTCGGTCGACCCCGGCAAGCTCACCATGGCGCCCTACTTCGCCGAGGCATGCGCCGACCGTGTCATGGGTAAGGCCTGAGAGCCCACAAGGTCGGCGCGTTCCCGACCGGGCGTCTCAGTCGATATCCAGGGTCGGCCAGCGACGGTCGGCGATCGTCACCCGCACCGTGCCGCTTGAAAACCGTTCGATCAGATCGCCGAGGTCCGCGACCGCCGCGTCGAGGTCGCCGACGCCGTTGGTCTGGACGGTGACCACCGCCCGCTCGGTCAGCGCCGTCACCAGCGAGCGCAGGTCCTGCCGCCAGTTCCAGCGCCGGCAGAGGATCTTCTCGTCATCCGCATAGACGACCTCGCCAGGCTTCGGCGGATCGGGCTGCGGCGCGTCGGCGCCGGCCGCCGTCGCCATGTCGAGGAATTCGTCCCCGACCCGGCTGTAGCGGAAGGCGAGGTCGCCGACCACCTTGTCGAGATCGTCGGCGCCGAGCGGCATGACATGGGTCAGCGACACCGCGTTATAGGCGTCGACGAAGGGATTGATCCGCGGCAGGCCCCTCCCCGCCTGGATATTCTTGACCAGCCGCTCGACGGAAGAGCGATAGCTCGTCTTCTTGATGCCGAAGGCGCGATAGGCGCGCCGCCAGGCGGCGATGCCGGGAATCTCGGCGAGCTCCGTGCCGGCCCATTGCTCGCGGGCCGCCGCCTCGCGTTCCGCGATCAGTGCATCGAGCGCCTCCGGCCGGTCGGCGCCGATCTCCAGCCCGTCGGCGATCACCACCGCGACGCGGAAGTCGGGGAAGTCGGCGGCAATGTCCGAGATGTCGATCTGCATGGGTCGTGGGACGGAATGGAGGCCGGTTCCCTCTCCCCTAACGGGAGAAGCGGCCCGCTACAACATCATCCGGTAGTGCAGGTCGAACATGATCCACACGCTGCCGCCGACCATGATGACGAGCAGGAGCACGGCGAAGAGGAGAACCAGCAGGTTTTCGCCGGGCGTCGTCTTCAGCCCGATATGGAGAAAGAAGCGGAGATGGACCAACACCTGGATGACCGCGGCGACGACGATGACGGCGACGGTCGGCCCGATCGGCAGCGCCTTGAAATAGACCAGCCCGAAGGGGATGGCGGTGAGGATCACCGCCAGAACGAAGCCGGTCAGGTAGGCGCGAAGATCGGGGCCCTGGTGCGAAGCGGCGTCCTGCATGTCAGAGAACCCCCGGCAGGTAGACGATCGAGAATATCCCGATCCAGACGATGTCGAGGAAGTGCCAGAACAGCGCCAGCCGCATCAGCCGCGACAGGACCGGCGCCGTCAGTCCCTTGGTCAGGAGCTGGCCGACCATGACCAGGATGCACAGCGTCCCGACGCTGACATGGGCCCCGTGGGTGCCGACCAGCGTGAAGAAGCCCGACAGGAACCCGCTCCGGTCCGGTCCCGCGCCTTGCGCGATCATCCCGGCGAATTCCTGGAGCTCCATGGCGACGAAGCCGACGCCGAGCACCGCGGTGACGAGCAGCCAGAGGACCACGCCCTGTCGCTTGCCGGCCCGTGCCGCAAGGCTCGCCATGCCGAAGGTCGTGCTGCTGATCAGGAGCAGCATCGTCTCGCCGAAGGTATGCGGCAGGCTGAACAGGTCCTTGCCCGTCGGCCCGCCGGCGGTCCCCACCGACAGCACGACATAGGTGGCGAAGAGCAGCGCGAAGATGATCGCGTCGGTCATCAGGTAGATCCAGAAGCCGAACGCCTTCTCGTCGCGCTGTTCCGGCGTCAGCTCCGGGGCCGCCGCGCTATGGGCCGTCGTGTCGCTCATGTCGCTGCCGTGCTCGGGATCGGCGCGCCGGGCTCGCCGAGGGAAATATCCTCGAGATCATCCGCGGGCGGCGCCTTGGCCAGGTTTTCCAGGTGCCGGGTTTCGATCGCCTCCACCGCCTCGGCCGACATCACATATTCGGTGTTGTCGCTGCTCGCCCGGATAATGACGGTGATCGTCGCGATCACCGCGCAGAGCGCGACCAGCCACCACACGTACCAGACCGCCGCGAAGCCGAGCACGAACGCCACTCCGCCGAGGATCGGTCCGAAGGCGCTGTTCTTCGGCATGGCGATCGGCTCGTAGTGATCCGGCCGCTTGTAGGCGACCCCGCGCTCCTTGAGCTCGTGGAAGGCGTCACGGTCGCGTATCTCGGGCAGCACCGCGAAATTGTAGGGAGCCGGCGGCGAGGCGGTCAGCCATTCCAGCGACCGGCCGTGCCACGGGTCGCCGGTGAGATCAACCAGCGCCGCCCGGTTCCTGAAGCTCACCGCGATCTGCACGACCAGGAAGGCGAGCCCGAAGAGGATCAGCACCGCGCCGACGAAGGCAACGATCAGCCATGGCTGCCAGGCGGCCACGTCATAGTGCTCCATGCGACGCGGCATGCCCATGAATCCGAGCAGGTAGAGCGGCATGAAGGCGAGGTAGAAGCCGACCACCCAGCACCAGAAGGAGCGCCTCCCCCATGTCTCGTCGAGCTTGAAGCCGAGCGCCTTGGGGAACCACATGTTGAGCGCCGCGAAATAGCCGAACAGCGCACCCGGGATCAGCATGTTGTGGAAATGCGCCACCAGGAAGGTGGTGTTGTGCATCAGGTAGTCGGCCGGCGGCAGGGCGAGCAGCACGCCGGTCACCCCGCCGATGACGAAGGTGACGATGAAGGCCA
>NZ_JAGRLA010000196.1 GCF_020442045.1 Bauldia sp.
ATGACCGACGAGGCGACTCCGGTGCCGTCGCTGGCCGGCATCTATCCGGCGGCGGACTGGTTCGAGCGCGAAGCCTATGATTTCTACGGCATCCGTTTCTCCGGCCATCCGGATCTTCGCCGCATCCTCACCGACTACGGTTTCGAGGGCCATCCTCTGCGCAAGGATTTCCCGTTGACCGGCTTCGTCGAGGTCCGTTACGACGACGAGCAGAAGCGTGTGGTCTACGAACCGGTTCGACTGGCGCAGCAGTTCCGCGACTTCGATTTCGAATCGCCCTGGGAGGGGACGGAATACGTCCTGCCGGGTGACGAGAAGGCGAATTAGGGCGAGCTGAGATGGCCGAGACCGAAGTCCGTACGTTCAACATCAATTTCGGGCCACAGCACCCGGCGGCGCATGGCGTGCTGCGTCTCGTGCTCGAGCTCGACGGCGAGGTCGTCGAGCGCGTCGACCCGCATATCGGCCTGCTCCACCGCGGCACCGAGAAGCTGATGGAGCACAAGACCTACCTGCAGGCGGTGCCTTATCTCGACCGTCTCGACTACGTCGCGCCGATGAACCAGGAGCATGCCTATGCCCTGGCTGTCGAGCGCCTGCTCGGCATCGAGGTGCCGCGCCGCGGCCAACTCATCCGCGTCCTCTATTGCGAGATCGGCCGGCTGCTGTCGCACCTCCTCAACGTCACCACGCAGGCACTGGACGTCGGCGCCCTGACGCCGCCGCTCTGGGGCTTCGAGGAGCGCGAGAGGCTGATGGTCTTCTATGAGCGCGCCAGCGGCAGCCGCATGCACGCGGCCTATTTCCGCCCCGGCGGCGTCCACCAGGACCTGCCGCAGGCGCTCGTCGACGATATCGGCGCCTTTTGCGACCCCTTCCTGAAGGTCTGCGACGACATCGAGGGCCTGCTGACCGAGAATCGCATCTTCAAGCAGCGCAACGTCGATATCGGCGTCGTCGACCTGGAGGACGCCTGGAAATGGGGCTTCTCCGGCGTGATGGTGCGCGGTTCCGGCGCCGCCTGGGACCTTCGCAAGGCGCAGCCCTACGAATGCTATGCCGAGATGGATTTCGACATCCCGGTCGGCAAGAACGGCGACTGCTACGACCGCTACCTGATCCGCATGGAGGAGATGCGGCAGTCGACGAAGATCATGAAGCAGTGCGTCGAGAAGCTGAGCGCGGCGACCGGCCAGGGCCCGGTCAGTTCCGATGACGGCAAGGTCGTGCCACCGAAGCGCGGCGAGATGAAGCGCTCGATGGAGGGCCTGATCCACCACTTCAAGCTCTACACCGAGGGCTATCACGTGCCGGAGGGCGAGGTTTACGCCGCGGTCGAGGCGCCGAAGGGCGAGTTCGGCGTCTACCTGGTCTCCGACGGCTCCAACAAGCCCTACCGCGTCAAGCTCCGCGCGCCGGGCTTCCCGCACCTCTCGGCGATGGACTTCATCTGCCGCGGGCACATGCTCGCCGACGTCTCCGCCATCCTCGGCTCGCTCGACATCGTCTTCGGGGAGGTCGACCGCTAATGGCCGTTCGTCGTCTCGCCGAGGTCCAGCCCGAAAGCTTCGCCTTCAGCGATGAGAATATGGCATGGGCGAAGAAGGAGATCGCCAAGTATCCGGAAAGCCGCCAGGCCTCGGCCGTGATCTCGATGCTGTGGCGCGCCCAGGATCAGGAGGGCTGGGTGACCGAGCCGGCGATCGAGGTGATCGCCGAGATGCTCGACATGCCGAAGATCCGGGTGCTCGAGGTCGCCACCTTCTACACCATGTTCAATCTCGCCCCGGTCGGCGACGTGGCGCATATCCAGGTCTGCGGTACGACGCCTTGCTGGCTGCGCGGCGCGGACGACATCAAGAAGGTTTGCCGCGATCGGATTAACAAGGAGCAGTTCCACCGGTCTTCCGACGGCAAGTTCTCGTGGGAGGAGGTCGAGTGCCTCGGCGCCTGCGTCAACGCGCCGATGGTGCTGGTCGGCTCGGATACCTTCGAGGACCTGACCGCCGAAAGTTTCGGGAAGCTGATCGACGACATGGCGGCCGGCAAGCCGGTGACGCCCGGTCCGCAGATCGAGCGGCAGTTCTCGGCGCCGGCCGGCGGCCCGACGACGCTGACCGATCCGGCGCTTTACAGCCGCGAATCCTCCGATGACGGCGAGCTGCGGACCAGGGTGGTCGAGCCGACGACCATCGATCCGGACGCCGCCGCGATCGCCGACCCGCAGCCGGCGCCGCCCGGCGCGTCCGAGCCTGCCGCCAGGGCGGAGGAGCCGGCTGTCGTCGCAGAAGGGTCTGCCGAGGCAAAGGAAGAGGAGGCGCCGCCGACCGACGCCGACCAGCCTGAGGGGCTGGCCGAGGCCCGCGGCGGCAAGCCGGATGACCTGAAGCGTATCTCGGGTGTCGGGCCGAAGATCGAGGGCATCCTTCATTCGCTTGGCATCTTCCACTTCGACCAGATCGCGGCCTGGCAGCCTCGTGAGGTCGCCTGGGTCGACGACCGCCTGAAGTTCAAGGGCCGGATCATGCGGGAGAACTGGATCGAGCAGGCGCAGTCCCTGGCGGGGGAAGACATCGACGACAAGGGCTCCGCAGACGGATGAGTCTTGCTGGAGAGATGGCCATGATCGAGCCGATGAATGAGTTGACCGACGAGGTGCTGAAGTCGGTTCAGCGGAGGCTTTCCGCCCTCGAGGCAGAGGTCGCCGATATCCGTGCCGAGGTGGAAAGCTGCCGGATCGAGCTGGAAGCCGCCCGTGCCGGCCAGCCCGAGATCAGCGTTCCGCCGAGCGGCATCGAAAGCCGGGTCGCTCGTCTCGAACGGCGGCTGAATTCCGTCGATGCAGCGGTGAAATAGCGACATGCTGAACGACAAGGACCGGATATTCACGAACCTCTACGGGCTCCACGACTGGGGCCTGAAGGGCGCGATGGCGCGCGGCCAGTGGGACAACACCAAGGCGCTGCTCGACAAGGGCCGCGACTGGATCATCGACGAGATGAAGGCCTCAGGTCTGCGCGGGCGCGGCGGCGCGGGCTTCCCGACCGGTCTGAAATGGTCCTTCATGCCGAAGGAGTCCGACGGTCGTCCGGCCTACCTCGTCGTCAATGCCGACGAGTCGGAACCCGGCACCTGCAAGGACCGGGAAATCATGCGGCACGATCCGCATACGCTGGTCGAGGGCTGCCTGGTCGCGAGCTTCGCGATGGGCGCCCACACCGCGATCATCTACGTGCGCGGCGAGTTCATCCGCGAGCGCGAGCGGCTGCAGGCGGCCGTCGACCAGGCCTATGAGGCCAACCTCATCGGCAAGAACAACAAGAACGGCTGGGACTTCGACATCATCGTCCACCACGGCGCCGGGGCCTATATCTGTGGCGAGGAGACGGCGCTGCTCGAGTCGCTCGAAGGCAAGAAGGGCATGCCGCGCCTGAAGCCGCCATTCCCGGCGAGCGTCGGCGTCTACGGTTGCCCGACCACGGTGAACAATGTCGAGTCGATCGCCGTCGCGCCGACCATCCTGCGCCGTGGCGCGGCGTGGTTCGCCGGCATCGGCCGGCCGAAGAATTCCGGCACCAAGCTCTTCTGCATCTCCGGTCACGTCGAGAAGCCGTGCACGGTCGAGGAGGAGATGGGGATCACCCTGCGTGAGCTCATCGACCGCCATTGCGGGGGCGTGCGCGGCGGATGGGACAATCTCCTCGCGGTGATTCCGGGCGGCGCATCGGTGCCGTGTCTGCCGGCGTCGCAATGCGACAACCTGATCATGGATTTCGATTCGCTGCGCGATGTGAAGTCCGGCCTCGGCACCGCGGCCGTCATCGTCATGGACAAGTCGACCGACATCATCCGGGCGATCGCGCGCCTCTCCTATTTCTACAAGCACGAGAGTTGCGGCCAGTGTACGCCGTGCCGCGAAGGCACCGGCTGGATGTGGCGGGTGCTCGAGCGGATGGCGGAGGGCCGCGCCGCGAAGCGCGAGATCGATATGCTGCTCGAGGTCACCTACCAGGTCGAGGGCCACACCATCTGCGCGCTCGGCGACGCCGCGGCCTGGCCGGTCCAGGGGTTGATCCGGCACTTCCGCCATGTGATCGAAGAGCGCATCGACGACTATGCGGCGAGACCCGCGGTCGGAGAACCGCTCATGGTGGAGGCGGCCGAGTAATGACTCTGATCAAGGTCGACGGTCAGGAAATCGAAGTTCCGGCGGAATACACGCTGCTCCAGGCATGCGAGGCCGCGGGAGCCGAGATTCCGCGCTTCTGCTACCACGACCGCCTGTCGATCGCCGGCAATTGCCGGATGTGCCTGATCGAGGTGAAGGGCGGCCCGCCGAAGCCGGTCGCTTCCTGTGCGATGAACGTGCGCGACCTGCGGCCTGGCCCCGAGGGCCAGCCGCCGGAGATGTTCACCAAGTCGAAGATGGTGAAGAAGGCGCGCGAAGGGGTGATGGAGTTCCTGCTCATCAACCACCCGCTCGACTGCCCGATCTGCGACCAGGGCGGCGA
>NZ_JAGRLA010000006.1 GCF_020442045.1 Bauldia sp.
CCCGCGGGTGTCGCGCTCCTCGGCGCTCGCCTCCAAGGCGACCGGCTTCCCGATCGCCAAGGTCGCCGCCAAGCTCGCCGTCGGCTACACGCTCGACGAGCTCGACAACGACATTACCGGCGGCGCGACACCGGCCGCCTTCGAGCCGACCATCGACTACGTCGTTACCAAGATCCCGCGCTTCGCTTTCGAGAAGTTTCCCGGCGCCGAGCCCCTCCTGACCACCGCGATGAAATCGGTCGGCGAGGTCATGGCGATCGGCCGGACCTTCGCGGAATCGCTGCAAAAGGCGCTGCGCGGCCTCGAAACCGGCTATTCGGGGCTCGACGAAGTCGTCATTCCCGGCCTCGGCGAGGGCGACGACAAGAACGCCATCCGCGCCGCCCTCGGCCGGCCGACGCCGGACCGGCTGCTCACCTGCGCCCAGGCGATGCGCCACGGCGTTTCGATCGCCGATATCTACAAGGTCTCCCACATCGATCCGTGGTTCCTCCGCCAGCTCGAGGCAATCGTCGCGTCCGAGGAGAAGGTCCGCGCCCATGGCCTGCCGCCGACGGCGGGCGCGTTGAGGCGGCTGAAGGCGCAGGGCTTCTCCGATGCCCGCCTCGCCGCCCTTGCCGGCGTGGCCGAGGCCGAGGTCGCTGCCCTGCGGAACGACCTTTCGGTGCACCCTGCCTTCAAGCGCATCGATACCTGCGCCGCAGAATTCGCCTCGCCGACCGCCTATCTCTACTCGACCTACGAGACGCCCTTCGCCGGTGCGCTCGCCGACGAGGCCGGGCCGAGCGACCGAAAGAAGGTCATCATCCTCGGCGGCGGACCGAACCGCATCGGCCAGGGAATCGAGTTCGACTATTGCTGCTGCCACGCCTGTTTCGCGCTGTCGGACGACGGCTTCGAGACGATCATGATCAACTGCAACCCGGAGACGGTCTCGACCGACTATGACACCTCCGACCGGCTCTATTTCGAGCCGCTGACGGCCGAGGATGTCCTGGAGATCGTCAGGGTCGAACAGTCGAAAGGCAGCCTCCATGGCGTCATCGTCCAGTTCGGCGGACAGACCCCGCTGAAGCTCGCCCACGCGTTGCAGGAGGCGGACGTTCCGATCCTCGGCACGTCGCCGGACGCGATCGACCTCGCCGAGGATCGCGATCGCTTCCAGAAACTCATCAACAAGCTCGGACTGAAGCAGCCGAAGAACGGCATCGCCTATTCGGTCGAGCAGGCCCGGCTCGTGGTCGCCGAGCTCGGCTACCCGCTGGTGGTCCGGCCATCCTATGTGCTCGGCGGCCGTGCGATGCAGATCATCCGCGAGGAAGAGCAGCTCAACGACTACCTGCTCGGCACCCTGCCCGAACTGGTTCCGGGCGAGGTCAGGGCGCGCTATCCGAATGACAAGACCGGCCAGATCAATACCCTGCTCGGCAAGAACCCGCTGCTCTTCGACCGCTACCTCTCCGATGCGGCCGAGGTCGATGTCGACGCCCTGTCGGACGGCCAGTCGGTCTTCATCTGCGGGATCATGGAGCATATCGAGCAGGCCGGCATCCATTCGGGCGACTCGGCCTGCTCGCTGCCGCCCCATTCCCTGCCTCCCGCGACCATCGCGGAACTCGAGCGCCAGACGACCGCGCTTGCCTTCGGGCTCGAGGTGCGTGGACTGATGAACGTGCAATTCGCCATCAAGGACGGCGAGATCTATGTGCTGGAAGTGAACCCGCGAGCGTCGCGGACCGTTCCCTTCGTCGCCAAGACGGTCGGCCGCCCCTTCGCCAAGATCGGCGCCCTGGTCATGGCAGGAACGCCGCTCGCCCGGTTCGGCCTGGCGCCGAACGGCATCCGGCATGTCGGCGTCAAGGAGGCCGTCTTCCCCTTCGCCCGCTTCCCGAATGTCGACACGCTGCTTGGCCCGGAGATGCGCTCGACCGGGGAATCCATGGGCCTCGACCGCGACTATCCGGTCGCCTTCGCCAAGAGCCAGCTCGGCGCCGGCGGCACCGTGCCGACCAGCGGCACCGTCTTCGTTTCGGTCAGGGACGCCGACAAGCCGAGGATTGCCGACGCGATCAGGTTGTTGAATTCACTTGGTTTCGATGTGGTGGCCACAAGCGGGACCCAGCGCTTCCTCGAAGCCGAGGGCATTCCCTGCGCCAAGATCAACAAGGTGCTTGAAGGTCGACCCCACATCGTTGATGCTATCAAGAATGGTGGGATTCAGCTTGTCATCAACACCACCGAAGGCAGGCAGGCTTTCACCGACAGTCGGTCGCTGAGGCGCGCCGCACTCCTGCATCGGGTGCCGTATTACACGACGATCGCCGGTGCGGTTGCGGCGTCTCTGGGGATCGAGGCGTACAAGCACGGCAGTCTTGAAGTCCGGCCACTGCAATCCTATTTCACCGCGGCCTGACCAGGACCACCAGACACGAAGAAAGCGTGGAGTTCCAATAGGTTTGGAATTCCGGGCTTGTGGTACTATTCGGTTGGATTCGGCCTGGACCGAACAAGAACGAGGTTAAAGGGTGATGGAAAAGGTTCCAATGACCGCTGCTGGCCATGCGGCGCTGGAATCGGAGTTGAAGCGGCGCACCTCCGAGGAGCGTCCGCGGATTATCGAACTGATTGCCGAGGCCCGTGGCCATGGCGATCTGTCCGAGAACGCCGAATACCATGCCGCCAAGGAAGCCCACAGCCTCAACGAAGGCCGTATCATGGAGCTCGAGGACAAGCTGTCGCGCGCCGAGATCATCGACGTGGCGAAGCTCAGCGGCTCGACGACCATCAAGTTCGGCGCGACCGTCACCCTTGTCGACGAGGATACCGACGAGGAGATGAAGTATCAGATCGTCGGCGACGTCGAGGCCGACGTGAAGCAGGGCAAGATCTCGATCTCCTCGCCGATTGCGCGCGCCCTGATCGGCAAGTCGAAGAGCGACACCGTCGAGGTCGCGACCCCCGGCGGCGCCCGCTCCTACGAGATCCTCTCGGTCAAGTACAGCTAGCCCGGCACCGTCAGGGCACGGGAACCGCCGGCTCGTTCTTGAGCCGGCGGATGACCAGCGACGTGCGCACGCTCTCGACCTGCGGCGCCCGGGTCAGCTCCTCGATGACGAAGGCCTGGAAGGTCTCGAGGTCGGGGGCGATGCATTTGAGGATGAAGTCGATGTCGCCCGAGAGCATGTGGCACTCCCGGACGATTTCCCACGACCGCACCCGCGCCTCGAAGGTCAGCAGGTCGGCCTCGCTCTGGCTGGAGAGCCCGACCAGCGCGAAGGCGGAAACGGCCAGGCCCAGGGCCCTGCCGTCGACCATCGCCCGGTAACCTTCGATGATGCCTGCCTCCTCGAGGGCGCGGACGCGCCGCAGGCAGGGCGGCGCGGATATCCCGACGCGGCCGGCCAGCGCGACGTTGGTGATCCGGCCGTCGGCCTGCAGCTCCCGCAGGATCTTCCAATCGATTGCGTCCAGTCTGGCCTTCACGTCACGGCCCCGCTGCAACGGCCCCCGATGGCCCAGGCATACGCAACGACATTGCCAAACTTAGCACGATTTGGAACAATTCGCACGCAAGGACGAAAGAAAGCGGTCGGACCCCTACCCCTCGCCGCATCCATTCGTCACTGTTAGGATGACGACCCCGGATAGAATGTGGAGTGACCAATGCGTATTGCAGGTCCAGTCTTACTTTTCCTTTTGACGTTGTTCTGGGGGGCGACCGCATCGGCCGATCACATGACCGGCAGGTATCAAGGCACTGGCGCCATCGCCGGCGACGTTCTCGATCTTCGCCAGTCCGGCACCGCCCTCCAGGGAACGATTACCGGCAATGACCAGGGCACGTTGCAGGGCCAGACCGACGGCGGCAACAATGCCCAGGGCACGATTCAGCTTGCCCAACCCGGTCTCGCACCGATTTCCTTCCAGGCGGTCTGGTCGCAGCAGGGCCTCGCCATGCGCCTGAAGTTCCAGGATGGCAGTTCGTCGGACGTGTTCTTCCAGCTTGCCGGCGGCCCCGGGCCGAACCCGCCCGGGCCTGGGCCGAACCCGCCCGGACCCGGACCGAATCCGCCAGGGCCCCCGCCGATTCCCGGCCCGACGGACGTCCAGTATTTCGTCGCGGTCAACGGCCAGCCGGTCGGCCCGATGACCCTTCAGGAAATCGGCCAGCGTATCCAGCAGGGCCAGATCGCCCGAACCGACCTCGTCTGGAAGACCGGCGCACCTGACTGGGCGCCCGCCGAAAGCTATCCCGAGCTCGCGGCGCTGTTCGGCGGTGGTCCCCCGCCCATGCCCCCGGGTGGCGGCGGCAACGGCCCCGGTGGCGGCGGCAAGACTCCGCCCGGCGGCGGTGGCGGCGGCGGTGGTGGCTCCGGTGGAGGCGGCTCCGGCGGCGGTGGCTCCGGTGGCGGTATGGGGGGTATGACCCCGCCTTCGCAGTAGCTCGAACGGCCGGCACCATCACCCCGTCGGCCGATCCCGGAAACGATGACGGTCGCGGAGGCCCGCCCTCCGCGACCGTTTGTCTTGACCAAATTGTTATTCACAGGAGCCATGCGCTCCTTGCAGACTTGGGGGCGGAGTCCCTAGATTTCGCCTAGCTCGATTCCGTCCCGCGGGTGGCCGTTCGCCATGCTGCCGGGATGTTTTTCAGGGAAGCGCGGTTCATGCACGCGAAAGTCATCATCGTCGGCTCCGGGCCGGCCGGCTACACGGCTGCGATCTATGCGGCCCGTGCGATGCTGGAGCCGGTGCTGATCGCCGGCATCCAGCCGGGTGGTCAGCTGACCATCACCACCGACGTCGAAAACTACCCGGGGTTTGCCGAGCCCGTCCAGGGGCCCTGGCTGATGGAGCAGATGCGCGCCCAGGCCGAACATGTCGGCGCACGGATGGTCTCGGACCAGATCAATTCCGTCGATCTGTCGCGGCGCCCCTTCCGGCTCGACGGCGACAGCGGCGAGACCTACACCGCCGATGCCCTGATCATCGCCACCGGGGCCCAGGCGAAGTGGCTGAATCTGCCCGGCGAGGAGCGCTTCAAGGGCTTTGGTGTCTCGGCCTGCGCGACGTGTGACGGCTTCTTCTACAAGGATCGCGAAGTCGCTGTGATCGGCGGCGGCAACACGGCCGTCGAAGAGGCCCTGTTCCTCACCCATTTCGCCTCGAAGGTCACGCTGATCCATCGCCGCGACTCCTTCCGTGCCGAGAAGATCCTGCAGAACCGCCTCTTCGCCAACGACAGGGTGGAGGTGATCTGGGACACGGTGGTGGAGGACGTGATCGGCGATGCCGGGCCGCCGCCTTCGGTCACCGGCCTCAAGCTGAAGAACGTCAAGTCGGGCACCGTGAGCAACCTCACCGTCGACGGCGTCTTCGTCGCGATCGGCCACGCGCCGTCGGTCGAGTTCCTCGGCGGCCAGTTGCGCACCAAGGCGGGAGGCTACGTGGTGACCGAGCCGGACTCGACCGCGACCGGCATCCCGGGCGTCTTCGCGGCCGGCGATGTCACCGACGACTTCTATCGCCAGGCGGTGACCGCGGCCGGTCAGGGCTGCATGGCCGCGCTCGAGGCGGAAAAGTTCCTCGCAATGTCGGAAGACACTGCCGAAGCGGCCGAATAGGCGCGGAAAGGATCGCCGTCGCGATGGACTGGGACAAGCTCCGCATCTTCCAGGCAGCCGCCCAGGCCGGCTCCTTCACCCACGCCGGCGACACGCTGAACATGAGCCAGTCGGCGGTCAGCCGGCAGGTCAGCGCCCTGGAGCAGGATCTCGGCGTCGCGCTCTTCCATCGCCACGCCCGCGGCCTGATCCTCACCGAGCAGGGCGAGCACCTCTATCGCGCCGCCAACGACGTGATGTCCAAGCTCGAGGCCGTACGCGCCCGCCTCGCCGACTCGGCCGAGCAGCCGACCGGGCGGCTGCGCCTGACGACGACGGTCGGCCTCGGCTCCACCTGGCTGACCGACCGCATCCACGAATTCATCGACCATTATCCGGATATCGAGCTTCAGCTCATTCTCGACGACGGCGAGCTCGATCTGAACATGCGCGAGGCGGACATCGCCATCCGCCTCCGGCAGCCGACCCAGCCGGACCTCATCCAGCGCCGCCTCTTCACCGTCCACATGCACCTCTATGCGGCGCCCTCCTATCTCGAACGCTTCGGACGTCCGAAATCGATCGAGGAGCTCGACCAGCACCGCATCGTCACCTTCGGCGTTCCGGTGCCCAATTACCTCAGGGACGTGAACTGGCTGGAGGTCGCCGGCCGCGACCCCGGCAATCCCCGTGTGCCGATCCTGCGGATCAACAATCTCCTGTCGATCAAGAACGCCGCGGTGCGCGGCATCGGCGTCGCCGTCCTGCCGGACTACATGGTGGAAGGCGAAACGCGGCTTGAGCGCCTCCTGCCGGAGGCGGAGGTGCCGAGTTTCGCGTCGTATTTCGTCTATCCGGCCGAGCTCAAGAACTCGGCACGCGTGCATGTTTTCAGGGACTTCCTTCTATCGAAGGCACAGAACTGGGCATATTGAACGGCCCACAGGCCCCTGTTGCATTTTTATCTCGCATCCGGCTTTATTCACTACGATCCCGACAAGTGACTGCACATTTATTTTGCAGTTGTACAATGAACATGTCGACGTAGTGATTCGTTCGTCAATCCTCCCTACGCACGAATGGCTGCGTCGTCAGTTCCTCTCTGGAAGGTTTGTCGCGCGCGTTGCTGATGCGGCAAAGAACTGCCGGGCCCGCGTGGCCCGGCTTTTTCTTTGGGTCTACGATGTGACCAAGGCCGAAACGTCCGCGGGACAGCGGCCTACATGTAGATCGGCTGGTCTTCCATTCCGGCATAGAGATCGGCGACATATTCGCCATAGCCGTTGAAGATCACCGTCGGAATCCGGTCGTTGGTCGTCAGGTCGCGCTCGCTGGCCTGGCTCCAGCGCGGATGCGGAACATCGGGATTGACGTTGGCCCAGAAGCCGTATTCGTCGGCGGCCAGCGCCTGCCAGAAGTTGACCGGCTGCTCGTCGGTGAACGTGAATTTGACGATCGATTTGATCGACTTGAACCCGTATTTCCAGGGGAGATGGAGCCGCAGCGGCGCCCCCATCGATTTGGCCACGGGCTTGCCATAGGCGCCGGTAACCAGGAAGGCGAGGTCATTCGTCGCCTCCGCCATGCTGATGCCCTCGACATAGGGCCACGGATACCAGATCTGCTTCTGGCCGGTGGCGACGTCCGGCATCATGAAGGTTTCCATCCTGAGGTAGGTCGCGTCGCCCAGCGGCTTCGCGAACTTGACCAGCTCCGCGACCGGGAAGCCGGTCCACGGCACGGTCATCGACCAGGCTTCGACGCAGCGGTGCCGGTAAAGCCGCTCCTCCAGCGGCATCTTGCGGATCAGCGTGTCGAAATCGGTGGTGATCTCGGTCTCGACCAGCCCGTCGATCTTTACTTCCCAGGGGCGGATCGGCAGCGCCTCCGCGGCGCTCGCGATGTTCTTGTGCGTCCCGAATTCATAGAAGTTGTTGTAGTTGGTGTTGATCGCTTCCGGCGTCACCTCGCGCTCGATCGTGTATTTCGAATTGCGCGGCGCGGGATAGAGATCGGCCGACGGATCGGTCTCGGCGCTCGCCAGTCGCGGGAAGGCCGCCGCGGCCATGCCGAAGCCGCTCGCCGCGAGGATTTGCCGGCGGTTGAGATAGACCGACTCCGGCGTTGCCAGCCGCTCCGGAATCTCCCAGCCCTTCTGGCGCTTCACATACATCTCGTTCGCTCCCTTGGCGTGCCTTGTCGCTGGCACAGAGAGGTAAGGCCACCGCTGCACACGATCAAATCACGATGGTGTGGGGCATCTTCAACCATCGGTGTCGGCGTCTCACCTGTCTTCGGCCGGTGGCCTTCCCCGGTTCGCGGCGATGTCTCCACCGCCAGGCACCGGAAGGGACGGCCCCCCGCGCGATCCGGGACACGGCGCGGCACCGGCTGACCGGCGCCGGCACCGCCTGGCGAATGCCTATGCCGCTTCGGCGCTCGCCCGCTCGATCGCCTGGTCGGCGAGCTTGCCCGAGAGCTCCGCGAGATGGTCGAAGCTCGCCTGGAAGGTCCCGACGCCCGCGGTCGCCGAGCGCAGCTCGACGATCAGGTCGCGGATTTCCGACTGCGGGATCATCGCCTCGACCACGTCCCAGCCCTGCCAGTCGGGCCGGGCGTCGAAACCGAGGATCTGGCCGCGCCGCTGCGACACGATACCGTTGACCCGCGGCGTCGCTTCCGCCGGGACAACCACCTCGACCTTCAGGATCGGCTCGAGCAGCACCGGCTTGCATTGCGGCATGCCTTCGCGCATCCCGATCTGGGCGGCCGTGCGGAATGCCTGGTCCGACGAATCGACCGAGTGGTAGGAACCGTCGCTGAGATTCACCGCGACGTCGACGACCGGGAAGCCGAGCGGCCCCTTGTCGAGATATTCGACGATCCCTCCCTCGATGGCGGAGAAGTAGTTCCGGGGCACCGCGCCGCCCGAGATCGATTCCGAAAAGGCAAAGCCCGCGCCGCGCGGCTGCGGCTTGATGTCGAGCACCACGTCGCCGAACTGTCCATGGCCGCCCGACTGCTTCTTGTGCCGGCCCCGCACCGTGGTCGTGCCGCGAATGGTTTCCTTGTAGGGAACCCTTGGGTCATGGGTATCGACCGAGATACCGTATTTGCCGGTGAGCCGCTCCAGCGCCACCCGAAGGTGCATTTCGCCCTGCCCTTCCAGCACCGTCTCGCCGGTGTCCTGGACATGGGAAACGCGCAGCGACGGGTCTTCCTCCACCGCCTTGGCGAGCGCCGAGGAGAGCTTCACCTCGTCCTTGCGCTCGGCCGTGGACACCGCCGTGCCGAGCACCGGCTGGGGCGCGGCGAGCGCCACCACCTGCGGCGGCGCCTCTTTCGCCGTCGACAGCGTCTGGCCGGTCAGCGCGTCGTCGAGCTTGCCGAGACCGACGGTCTCGCCGGCGCTTGCCGTGTCACGCTTGTTCGCCTGCTGGCCGATGATGCGAAAGACACCCGACACCCGGCCGACCGGTCCGCTCGGCCCGGTGAACTCCGTGCCGTCGCCGATTTCGCCGGCGAGGACGCGCACGATCGACAGCTTGCCGCCATGGGTCGTATGCAGCGTCTTCAGCACCTGCACGATACCGTCCCCGGTGTTCTCGACGCCGAGGCGGAGGCGGGTCTCCTCGACCCCCCTCGTCTCGTGGCGGATCGCCTTGAGCAGGCGGCCGATGCCGTTGGCGCCCTCGGCGGAACCGATCAGCACCGGGCAGATCTGGCCCTCCCGCATCTCCACCGCCAGGTCCTTGAAGATCTGGTCGCGGTCCGGCTGGATGTCCTCCAGCAGTTGTTCCATCAGCCCGTCGTCGTAATCCGCGAGTGTTTCGAGCATCGAGTAGCGGGCTTCCGCCTCGCGGGCGCGATCCGCGTCGGTCATGTCGATCAATTCGCTCGCGGCATGTTCGCGATAGACGAAGGCGCGCTCCAGGGCGAGGTCGATGAACCCGGTGACGACGTCGTTCTGGCGGATCGGAATGTGGCGCAGCACCAGCGGTACCGCGCTCGCCGGCTGCAGCATCTCGAGCGTCCCGCGAACGCTGGCGCTGGTCTTGTCCATCTTGTTGAGGAAGAGGATGCGGGGGATGCCTTTGTCCTCGAGGCTCTTGAGGATGACCTGGAGCGCCGGGATCTTCTTGTCATCCGCCTCCGCGACCACCACCGCGAGGTCGACTCCGGCCAGTACCGGTTCCGCCTCGAAACCGAACTCCACCGATCCCGGGCAGTCGATGAAGGTGAAGCGGTCGCCCATGAAGTCGGTCTCGGCGATATTCGCCTCGACGCTCATCTGGTGCGCCCGCGCCTCCGGCGACCCGTCGCCGACCGTATTCTTTTCCGCAATCGTTCCCTGGCGCGTGATCGCGTCGGTTCGCGCAAGGATCGATTCCAGCAACGTGGTCTTGCCGCTCGCAAATGGCCCCACCAGCGCAATGCACCGGGGGCCTCTCACTCTGCCGCTATTGTCGTCTGACATGGCGCCGCCCTCCCCGTTCTCTACTTGTTCTTGGGCATGTGTGACATGCTGGTGACGATGGTCTCAAGGAAAGCGGCGGCTGACAAGTGCGATGCACCGGCCTCTGACGGCGAACGGGCCCGAACCGCCGCGACAGGCCGCGACGGGCGGTGGCGCCGCGACGTTGAGCGGGTGACGACTCGTCCCGAATGAGCGAGTATCGTCCGATACTTGCGGACGACCCGCGCCGGACGATTCTTGCTCGGCGCCGTCATCAGCCCTTGATCAATGAAGCGTAAGCGTGGCAGTCCCCCTGCAAGGTCCTATTGCGAATGCTCGACGCCTATACCCTCACCAGCGGCGGCCCGAAACGCCTCGAATTCGCTGGCGGAGAAGACATCCCGCCGGAAACCGGCTGGGTCGATCTCCTGCAGCCCTCGGTCGCCGAGGACAGGAACACCGAGGTGTTTCTCGGCGCCGGCCTGCCGACCCGGGAAGAAGCGGCGGAGATCGAGTTCTCCAGTCGCTTCTATACCGAAGACGGCGCGGTCTTCATGACCGCCACGATCCTTACCGGCGTCGACAAGGGCGAGGCGAAGCTCGTGCCCTTCACCTTCGTCGTGACCAGCGACAACCGTATCGCGACCCTGCGCTACGACGATATCCGCGCGCTCCGCCAGTTCCTCACCCGCGCCGGCAAGCCCGGAAGCGCCTGCTCGACGGTACCCGGCGTCTTCCTCGGTCTCGTCGAGGCGCTCGTCGACCGCACCGCCGACGTGCTGGAACGGATCAGCAGCGACGTCGATCGCATCAACGCCGAGATCTTCGCCGCCCGCGCCGAGCGGCGCAGCGGGCGGCGGCTCGAGCAGCTGATCGGCGACGTCGGCACCCAGGGCGACCTCGCGGCGAAGGCGCGTGAAAGCCTCGCCTCGCTCGAGCGCCTGGTCCAGTTCGCGAGTCTCACCCTCCGGGGTGGCTTCTCCAAGGGCAACAGCAAGAATCGCCTGAAGCTGATCTCGCGCGACGTCCGCTCGCTGGAGGATCACGTCGAGTTCCTCTCCAACAAGATCACCTTCCTCCTCGACGCGACGCTCGGATTGATCTCCGTCGAGCAGAACGAGGTCATCCGCATCCTGACCATCGCGGCGACGATCTTCTTCCCGCCGACGCTGATCGGAACGATCTACGGGATGAATTTCGCCGACATGCCGGAACTCTCCTGGGGCTTCGGATATCCGCTTGCCATCGGCCTCATGGTCGCCTCGGCGGTGCTGCCCTATCTCTACTTCAAGCGCCGCGGCTGGCTCTGAAAAGGGACCGGCCGTCTCCGTTGCCCGAGAGAGAGGGAGTTGCCGGAACCGATGAACGAGTTGCTCCCCATCCGCCGAAAGACCGCGAAGGACTTCCCGCGGGAGCTCCTCGAACTCTACGACTTCTATGCCCATGGCAGGATCACCAAGCGCGAGTTCATGGACCGCGCCGCGAAATTCGCGGTTGGCGGCGTCACCGCGACGATGCTGCTGCGTGAGCTCTCGCCTGACTATGCCCTCGCCCAGCAGGTCGCCGGGGACGATCCCGATATCGCGGCGAGCCGCGTCACCTATCCGTCGCCGAACGGCAACGGCGAGGTCAACGCCTATCTTGTCCGGCCCGCCGGCGCTTCGGACAAGATCCCCGGCGTCCTCGTCGTCCACGAGAACCGTGGCCTCAACCCCTATATCGAGGATGTCGCGCGTCGCATGGCCAAGGCCGGCTTCATGGCGCTCGCCCCCGATGGCCTGACCTCGGTCGGCGGCTATCCCGGCAACGACGACGAGGGCCGCGAGCTCCAGCGGAAGGTCGATCCCGAGAAGCTGATGAACGATTTCTTCGCCGGCTTCGAATACCTGACGGCCCGCGCGGATTGCTCGGGCAGGGTCGGCGCTGTCGGCTTCTGCTACGGCGGTGGCGTCGTCAATGCGATCGCCGTGGCTTACCCCGAGCTCGCCGCCGGGGTGCCTTTCTACGGCCGCCAGCCCGATGTCCAGGACGTTGCCGCGATCGAGGCCCCGCTCCTCCTGCAATATGCCGGGCTCGACGAGAGGATCAACGCCGGCTGGCCGGCCTATGAGGACGCCCTGAAGGCCGCGGGCAAGACCTACACCGCTTACGTCTATCCCGACGTCAACCACGGCTTCCACAACGACACGACGCCCCGCTACGATGCGGAAGCCGCGAAGCTCGCCGAGGAGAGGACGATCGCCTTCTTCAAGGAAAACCTGAGCTAGGCGCTCTGTTTCGCGCCCGCGGCCATCACACGCGGGTGCGCCTCCCGGCCGGCTTCTTGCTCGCGTGATAGGTCAGCGCCATCGCGATGCAATGGCTGAGCGGCCCGGTCGGCAACGCCTTGTCCACATCGACGAGGATCGCGCGGTTTCCCTCGAAGCCGAGCGCGCCGGCATAGAGTTCGCGAAACTGTTCGACCAGCCGCGTCTGGCAATGGACATAGAGCGCCACCTGGCCCGGCTTGTCCCTGACCGCGTCGATCCTGATCGTCGTCCCGCTTTTCGTCTCGGCCGTCAGGTAGCTCGGCTGCCCCCATTTCAACGTCTCCTCGATCCCGCCGACGCCCGGCGTCGCCGCCGCCGTGTCAAGGATCAGGGTGCGGAGTTTCAGGAGTTGCCGCCGGATGGCCGCCGGCTGGGCGTCGAAGACGGCCGCGACCGCCGGCTCCGTGAAGCCCGGCGCGGTCGGTTTCCGGTCAGACCGTGCGGTTCTTGGCATCCCAGTTCCGCTCGAGATTGGCGATCAGCGCCGGACTGAAGTGGCAATAAGCCTGTTCGCGGGCATAGACCGACGCGTAGCGGCGGAAGAGATCGAGCGGCTCCTCGCCGACCCGGAAGGCGCGCCGGTTGCCGATGGCGCTGACCACGCCGGCATCGGTCAGGCCGGCGACCACCTTGTCGATCGCATCCTCCATCGCATCGGCCGAGGCGATCTCGTCGCAGATCAGCCGCCCCTGCCGGCTGTCGCAGACCAGCTTCAGCTCGTACTGGATCGCCTCGCGGGCGATGCGGTCGCCGGTATGGCGCGGCAGGCGCAGGTTGGCGAAGCCGGGGATGATCCCCTCCCGCCGCGCGGGCAGGGTCATGTACGCATCGTCGGCCGCCAGCACGTAGTCGGCGACCAGGAGGATCTGGCAGTGGCCGCCGATCGCGAAGGTCTCCACCGCGGCGACCCATGGCTTCTCGATCCCGCGGCCGCGCACGTCGTCCGGCAGCGAGCCCGGTCGCGCGACGCCACGCAGGATCTTGTGCAGATAGCCGAGGTCGCGCTTGAGGAAGAAGATGAAGGGGATTTTCCCGCGATAGAGATGGGTCAGGTTGACGCCGCTGCCGAAGATGTTGCGGCCCGCATATTTCGGATGCTCGGCCTTGCCGCCGCGCATCACCGCGATCTCGCTCGCCGGATCGAGGATGGCGACGTCGATCGCCGTCTCCATCACGTCGATGGTCGAATCGTCCTCGGCATTGAGGAAGCGGGGATTGGTCGCGGTAAGCATCACCGCCTTGCCCCGCCGTTCGAGCCTCGCCGTCGCGAGATCGAGCACGCCGTCGGCGACGAAGCGAGCGAGATGCTCCTCGGTCTCCGGCCGCGGCAGCAGCATCGCATGGCAAAGATGCAGGCCCGCTTCCTCGACCGCCAGCGTCTGGGCGAGGAAGATGCCCTGGTCGATCTCGACGCCGTCCTTGTCGCCCTGGTTCAGCCGGTCTTCCGCCGCCACCTCGTCTTCCGTCGGTGTCAGTCCGGGGACCGCGGCCGCCGCCGCGAAGACGAGCTCTTCGAGCCGCAAATGCTGGTTCCGCCGATCGGTCAGCTCCTCGTAGAGCGTGCCGGCATGGGCGGCGAGAAACCGCTCGCGGCTTTCCCGCGCGATTCCGAATATCCGGTCGGCCGCCCTCGCCTGACCGGTGGTCCGCGCCGACTTCGGCGGGAGCGCCGCGACCAGCGCCGAGGTCCGGTCCCAGAAGGCCGAATAGCGATGGCGGTCGGTGGTGATGTCGGCGGTCCGTGCCGGCTCGGCCCCGATCCAGTCGTGGACATGCCGGGGATCCAGGCCCGCTGCGATCAGCTCGCCGGAGAGTGTGTCGCCGTCAGCGTCCATGGCATCGCTCCGTCGGTTGGATCGGCCCCGAACCGCGGCCGCGCCGGAACGACGCGACGGTACCGGGCGCCGGTCCGCAGGCGGCCCCTGCGGACGGCATTCCGGCGATGGTAGCCCGACCGGCGGCGATGATCTACCGCGCGACCGGCCGCCGTTGCGGCGAACCGGAATCCGGGAGCGCGCCTAGCGCAATCCCGCGCAGAAGCGCTGAATGCGGTGGCAGGCCTCTTCCAGCGCCTCGTTCGACACGGCGTAGGAGATGCGGAAGAAGGGCGACAGGCCGAAGGCCGAACCGTGGACAACCGCGACGCCTTCCTCTTCGAGCAGCGCGGTGACGAAGTCCTCGTCGGTCGCGAGCGTCTTGCCGCTGTTGGTGGTCTTGCCGAGCGTGCCCTCGCAGGACGGGAAGACGTAGAAGGCGCCTTCCGGCTTCAGGCAGGTGATCCCGGCCGCCTGGTTGAGCATCGACACGACGAGGTCGCGCCGCTCCCGGAAGATTTCGCAGTTCCTGGGAATGAAGTCCTGCGGCCCGTTCAGTGCCTCGACGGCGGCCCATTGCGAGATCGACGACGGGTTGGTGGTCGACTGCGACTGGAGCTTGGCCATCGCCTTGACCAGCATCGTCGGGCCGGCTGCGTAGCCAATCCGCCAGCCGGTCATCGCATAGGCCTTGGACACGCCGTTGAGCGTCAGCGCCCGCGCCTTGAGCCCCGGCTCGACCTCGACCGGCGTCGTGAAGACGAAGTCGTCGTAGATCAGGTGCTCGTACATGTCGTCGGTCAGCACCCAGACGTGCTCGTGCTTCATCAGCACGTCGGTCAGCGCCTTCAGCTCGTCGCGTGAATAGGCGGCGCCGGAGGGGTTCGACGGCGAGTTGAGGATCAGCCACTTGGTCTGCGGCGTGATCGCCGCCTCGAGCGCTTCCGCCGTCAGCTTGAATTCCGCCTCGGCGGACGTCGGGACGATCACCGGCGTCGCGCCGGCCAGCGACACGATTTCCGGATAGCTCACCCAATAGGGCGCGGGGATGATCACCTCGTCGCCGGGGTTGAGCGTCGCCATCAGCGCGTTGAA
Organism: Bauldia sp.; assembly: GCF_020442045.1. GTDB lineage: Bacteria > Pseudomonadota > Alphaproteobacteria > Rhizobiales > Kaistiaceae > Bauldia. The sequence goes on from NZ_JAGRLA010000006.1 coordinate 15,278, forward strand.
TAGCACCTGCTTGCCGCCCGTCCCGACGCTGATCTCGGACGGCGCGTAGTCGAGGTGGTTCTCGCGCTTCAGCTTGGCGGCGATCGCCGCCTTGAGCTCGGGAATGCCGTCGATCGCCGTGTATTTGGTCTTGCCCTCGCGGATCGCCCGGATCGCCGCCTCCTTGATGTTCTCCGGCGTGTCGAAATCCGGTTCACCGGCGCCGAGGCCGATGACGTCGCGGCCCGCGGCGCGCAATTCCCGAGCCTTGTCGGTGACCGCGATGGTCGCCGACGGCTTGATGCGCGACAGGGAGTCGGCAAGGAAACCCATTGGTCTGTGCTCCATTGGCGGAAGGGCGCGCGGACCCTAGTGCGGTGCAGCGGGAATCTCAAGCGCGGCGTACGTCGCGGGCTCCCATGGCGCCCATTGTCGGCCCGAAGCCGCTCCGATCACTCGACGCGGCGGCCGAATTCGTGGCATGGGGTCTTTTCCTCCCCTCCAATGGACAGACACCCGACCATGAATCTCGCCCGCCTCGCCGCCGAACGTTCCGCCAGCAAGGGTCCGATCGGCGTCGCCGTCATCGGCGCCGGCAAATTCGGCTCCATGTTCCTCTCCCAGGCGCCGACCTCCCCCGGCTTCCGGATCAACGTGATTGCCGATCTCGACGTCGAGCGGGCGCGGGACGCCTGCCGCCAAGTCGGCTGGGATGAGGATCGGATCGCCGCCTGCGCCTTCACCGAGGACGGCGCCGAGGCTATCGGCCGGGACGATGTCGAGGTGGTGGTCGAGGTCACCGGGAATCCGGCCGCGGGCATTCGCCATGCGCTGACCGCGATCGACGCCGGCAAGCACATCGTCATGGTCAATGTCGAGGCCGACGTCCTCGCCGGCCCGGCGCTCGCCGCGCGGGCGCGGTCGGCCGGCATCGTCTATTCGATGGCCTATGGCGACCAGCCCGCCCTCGTCGCCGAACTGGTCGACTGGGCGCGCGCCACCGGCTTCCAGGTCATCGCCGCCGGCAAGGGCACCAAGTATCTGCCGGATTACCACGCCGTCACTCCCGACGGCGTCTGGCAGCATTATGGGCTCGATCCCGCCCGCGCCCGGGCGGCGGGCATGAACCCGCAGATGTTCAATTCCTTCCTCGACGGCACCAAGTCGTCGATCGAGATGGCGGCCATCGCCAATGCCACCGGCCTCGCCGTCCCCTCCGACGGTCTTCTCTTCCCGCCCTGCGGTGTCGACGACCTGCCGGCGATCCTCAAGCCCAAGACCGACGGCGGCGTTCTCGAAGGCAAAGGCATGGTCGAGGTCGTCTCGTCGCTCAATCGCGACGGCAGCGTCGTCGAGCGCGACCTGCGCTGGGGCGTCTACGTCGTCATCGAGGCGACCAACGACTACACCGCGAGCTGCTTCGAGCAATATGGCATGCGCACCGACGCCTCCGGCCGCTTCGCCGCGCTCTACCGCCCCTACCACCTGATCGGCCTGGAGCTCGGCGTGTCGGTCCTGTCTGCCGCGCTGCGCGGCGAGCCGACCGGCGCGACCACCAGCTTCAGGGGTGACGCGGTCGCCGTCGCCAAGCGCGGCCTCAAGGCCGGCGAGCGCCTCGATGGCGAAGGCGGCTATACGGTCTGGGGCAAGCTGTGGCCGGCGGCGCGGAGCCTCGCCCACGAAGCCCTGCCGATCGGCCTCGCCCATGGCGTGACCCTCAATCGCGACATCGCCGAGGGCGAGGCGGTCCGCTGGTCGGATGTCGCGATCGGCGACAACCAGGCCGTCAGCCTCCGCCGCGAAGCCGAGGGAATGGCGTAAGCCGCCACCTCACCGTTCGATTCCGCTGATGAATCCCCCGCGCGATTCGAATTGGATCGCGCGGGGCGCCGGCGCTACGGTCGACGCGAAGACGTGAATGGGAGAGGTGCCTCATGACCGACGGCCACGTGCTCTATTCGATGGCGGCTTCCGGCAACTGCTACAAGGTCCGCCTCCTCCTCCATATCCTCGGCATCCCCTTCCGGCTGGTCGAGACCGACTCGCGGACCGGGGTCACCCGGACTCCCGAATTCCTCGCCCTCAATCCGAACGGCCGCGTCCCGCTCCTCGTCCTGCCGGATGGCCGCCGGCTTTCGGAATCGAACGCGATGCTGCTCTACCTGGCCGAGGGCGGCCCGTACCTGCCGAGCGACCGTTACGACCGGGCGGTCTGCTATCAGTGGCTCTTCTTCGAGCAATACGAGCACGAGCCGACGGTTGCCGTCGCCCGCTCCTGGCTCCACGTCTACGAGGACCGCAAGGGCAAGGCGACGGCGGAGCAGATCGCCGGCTGGCACGAGAAGGGCAACCGCGCGCTTGGTGTCATGGAGGCCCGCCTCGCCGACCATGACTGGCTCGCCGGCGGCGGCTATTCGGTCGCCGACATCGCGCTCTATGCCTACACCCATGTCGCCCATGAAGGTGGCTTCGACCTTGCGCCTTATCCCGGCATCCGCGCCTGGCTCGACCGCATCGCGAGCCGGCCTGGCCATGTCGGGATGGAATGGCGGCCGGAAGGCGTGACCTGATCGGTTCCGCTTCAGTGGAAGCGCTCGCCGCGCTCGAGCTGGGCAAGGATTTGCGACATCCTCCTGGCGCGCGTCTCGGGGCGTTTGGCCGTGTGGAGCCGATAGTAGATCGGAAAGAGATTCTTCCGGTCCAGCGTCTCGAAGAAGGCCTTGGCGGCCGGCATTTCCTCCAGCGCATCCAGGAAGTCTTGCGGGATGGTCATGGTGGCCGATCCTTCGTAGGCGCTGTCCCATCGACCATCGGCCTTTGCAGCCTCGACATGGGCGAGGCCCGCCGGCGTCATTCGCCCCTCGGCGATGAGCCTGGCCGCATGTTCGCGGTTCCTGGCCGACCAGTTCGACTTCCGCTTCCGAGGCGTCAGGCGTTGCAGATAGGAAGCCTCGTCCAGCGGCAGCTTCTGTCCGTCGATCCAGCCGAAGCGAATGGCTTCGATCACGCAGTCGCTCCACGTCACCGATGGCGTGCCGGATCCCTTCTTGAAGATCTGCACCCAGATCCCGCTGCTGCGCTGATGATGGCTCGTCAGCCATTCGCTCAGTTCGGGAGCGTTCCGGAAGGCGATCGAATCCTGGGCGCTCTTGGACATGGCTTGAGACTAGCAGTGCCGGGAACACGTCGGAAGCGAACGGACTGAAGCGATGCGAGCGCGCTTCATCGATTGGGTCCGGACCCCGGTCCCTCCCCGGTTCGCGCGTCGGATCACTCTCCGTCCGGCGTCTCCGGCGGGGCTTCCGCAAGCGCCTTCAGCTTGGCGAGGCCGTGCTCGAAATCGGCGCCGACCGCTTCGTCGATGCTGGCGCCGAAATAGCGCGCGATCGGATTGAGGCCGAGATCGGTCGAGAAATCCCAGGTGACGACCGACCCCGCCCCCTTCGCCGCGACGGCAAGCGAGGTTTCCGCCGTCCCCTGGTCGGCGAATTCGACCGCGATCGCCACCTCCTCGCCCGGTTCGATCGCCGTTATCGTCATCGATCCCGACCCGACATCCGGCGTCTCGCTCATCCAGTGGAACGTCTGGCCGACGCCGTCGGTCGGACCGGTGAAGGTATAGGTGGCTTGCGGATCCCGCTCGAACCACGGCGACCATTCATTGAACTGGCGGAGGTCGCCGACCAGCGGGAACACGTCGGACGGCGGCGCCGCGATCTCGGTCGACCGGCTCACCACGCGATGGCGCGGCATCAGGAAGCCCCCGGCGAGTGCCAGCACGATCAGCGCCGCAAGCCCGATCGCGACCCAGCCAACGATCTTCTTCTTGCTTGTGTTGCTGTTGGGGTTCTCGTCGTTTGTCGTCATCGCCTTCCCCGCCGCATTTCCCCCCGCGGCCCGATTCGACCGGCAAGGCATGATAGTCCGGCGCGGCGGATCGTCGTCATTCCCCTTGGCACAAAAAAAGGGAGGCGCCGAGGCGCCTCCAGTTTCCGTTCCGTCGGGTTCTCATCCATCGGATGAGCTCGGGCGGGGCCGGCGGTCATGCCGTCCCCGGATTCGGATCATTCATCGGGTCAGGCAGCGATCGGCATTCTCCGGCGCGCACTGGTCGATCCCGACATAGGTCGGGTCGTCGACCTCCTTCTCCCTGATCAGCTGAATGAGGATGTCGGGGGCCTGCTGCCCCAGTTCAACGGGACGCTGCCCGATCTGGCCGTGGCTGTTCCCGGCCTTGAGCGCCGCCATTTGCGGCGGCAGCGTATCGCCGGCGATCACCACCAGCTTGCGGCTGTCGAGCCGATCCCTGAACTTGCTGGCGAGCTGCGCATAGGCCGGCGCCGAGAACTGCGCCCAACCGCCAACAGGAATAAAGGCGCCGAGTTCCGGATTGGCGTCGACGATCGTCTCCATCTGGTCGATCGCGACGTCGATCCGCTCTTCGCTATAGACCGGGCAGCCGGCGATTTCCGACCAGCCGTTGGTGTCCTCCAGGCGGCCGGTGCCGGGCTCGCCGCCGATCGCGTCGCGGAAGCCCTGGGCGCGCGCCGAGATCTTCTCGTTCCACTTGATCCCGAGCTGCAGGCAGACCGTGCCGCCATCCGGCTTGTACTTCATCAGGAGCTTGGCCATCAGCACGCCGATCTCATGGTTGTCGGTGCCCAGAAACGTCTTGCGCAGATAGCGATGGCCGATACCGAAATCGGTGTCGTAGGTGATGATCGGCATCGACGGCGATTTGGCGAGGATCGCCCGCGCCATCGCCGATGGATCGCTCGGCGCGACGGCGATCGCGGCGGCGCCGGAATCGATCAGCTTCTCGACGATCTGGATCTGCCCGGCGCTGTCGGAGCTCATCTCGGGTCCCGAGCTGACGCATTCATAATCCGACTTGGCGTTCTTCTCGTTCCAATCCTTGCAGCCCTTGGCGACAGCGGCGAAAAACGGATTGTCGAGGCCCTTCACGACCACGGCGAGGGTCTGCTTCTCGGCCATCGCGGGAGGCGCCGCGCAAAGGAGCGCCGCGGCGGCGATCAGCAGCACTCCCTTCTTCCTCATCCCAGTTCCCATCGCTCGGCCCGGTCCGTTTCGCATCAACCCGGATACCACACCTTGCGCGGGTCGTCCGGCTCCCGCTGGTAGGTCCAGGCGGCCTCGATCAACCTCGCGAGGTCGTATTGCGGGCGCCAGCCGAGGTCGAACTTCGCCTTGCTGTTGTCCATCCAGTTGGACTGGTACGAGCTCGGAATCCGGATCGAATCCAGCCCGCGGGTGCGGCGCAGATAGTCGGCGACCTCGCCATAGTCCACCGGCCGGTCCATGCACACGTTGTAAAGCTCGCGTTCGGCGCGGGGATTGTCGATCGCCGCCATGATCGCCTCGATCAGGTCGTCGACATGAACGAAATTGCGCCTGAGCGGCCGATCGTCGGCGTCGAGCAGCAACGGCACCGTTCCGTTCTGGTGATACCGCTCCGCATCCTCCGCCGGCACCATCGTCTTCCAGTCGGGTCCGCCGAAGACATCATCGCCGAAGGACAGCGTGTATCTGAAGTCGTCCTTCTCCATGATCCACGGCGCCCGCAGGCAGCAGTGGTTGATCCCGTATTGGATGCCGAACTGCTCGAGCATCACCTCCTCGAGCACCTTCGACAGCGCATAGCATCCGGGATAGGCCATATGCGGCGCCTTCTCGGTCAGCGGCCCGTCGTGCCGGTAGAAGAAATGGCCGACGGCCGCGTCGCCGCCGATCAGCACGAACTGCCGGGCGCTGTGGCTTTGCCGGAAGGCTTCGAGCATCCAGAACAGGCCCTTGACGGTGACGTCCATCACGTCGTCGGGCGTCTCCTTGCAGGTCGCGAGGTGGACGACATGGGTGACGCCGTCGATCGCCCGCTCCACCACGGCACGGTCGGAGATCGAGCCCTTGACCACCTCGACGCGCTCGCCCGCGTCGATCGTCCGGTTGTGGCACAGGGCACGGACGCGGGCGCCGCCATGGGACGGATCGGCAAGCAGGCGGCGAATAAACGCCCGTCCGACCTTGCCGGTCGCGCCGGTCACCAGCATCAGCATTCGAGGTCCTCCCGGCGGACTACCTAATAAGGTTGAGGTACGCCCGTCAAGAAAATTCATCGTACAAATTCTCCCTCTTCCTCCGGTCCCGTCGCAACGGCCCGGATCGGCCGGCGGGCTCAATTGACGGCTGTCCGGATGGTCGGCTAGTCGCTAAGCTGGCTCGCCGAGCCGCCGGCAACGCTCCCGGCGGGAAGGACGACGGGAAATTGCCGGCGCGCCGCCGCCGGAGGGGGGATTGTCGAGGATGGCCTTGCTCGAATTCACCAATATCTCGAAGCATTCCGGCGCGATCGAATCCGCTTGGTAGGGCTTGCGCGAAGGAGGCGAGTGACGTGGCCCAGTTCGCGAATATCACCGAGGGCCTTCGCTTTCGCGTCGTCCTCAAGCCCGGCGTCGCGATTGGCCCGGGCAAGGCGAATCTCCTCGAGGCGATCCGCGACACCCGGTCGCTGACCGCCGCGGCGAGCCGCTTCGATATGAGCTACAAGCGCGGCTGGAGCCTCGTCCAGGAGCTCAACGCCGCCTTCCGCGCCCCGCTCGTCGAGACCGAGAAGGGCGGTTCGGGTGGCGGCGGCGGCGCACGCCTCACCGAGCTCGGCGAATTCGTGCTCACCCGCTATCGTCAGATGGAAGCGGACGCGGAGCGGGCGATCGAGGCCGGTGTCGCCGATCTCAGGCAGCACCTCGCGACGCGTTGACCTACCTCCCGTTGCGCTTCCCTTTCCCGCCGGGCGCTACCTGAGACATGTCGAACACACCTGGCGCAAAACCTGAGAAGCCGGGCGCCATCGGGGGTTTCCTTTTCTCGCGGTCTGTCTAGACTCCGGGTCGGGAGCTGAGAGCATGGTCGTCATCACCCGTTCATATCGGCGCGCGGCGCGGATCGCGGTGTCGGTCGCACTGGCGGCTGGCATCGCCACGTCGGCATGGGCCGGTGTCAAGACCTCCACCCAGTACCGCTCATACTATGTCAGCGGATCGACGGCCCGTTCGCTCGTCTCCTATATGCGATCGCATCCCTTCCGCGGTGATCGCGGCGACGCGGTCGCCAACGTCCGGCCGAACTACCGCCTGTCGATGGCGACCAAGTCAAGCGGTGGCACATGCCGCGCAAGCGCGGTCAACCTCCACATCGCTTTCACCATGACCCTGCCAAGGGCGCGCAGCGAATCGGCCATGGCGTCGAGCACCCGCAACGCATGGCGGAGCTTCGTCTCCTTCGCCAAGCGGCACGAATCGACCCACCGCAACATCTATATCCAGTGCGGTAACAGCTTCGTTGCCAAGGCCCAGCGGATGACCAACAAGAGCTGCGGCGCGCTGCAGGCCTCGATCCGGCGTCTGCTGGAATCGGAAAAGCGCTCCTGCGAGGCGAAGCAGCGCGCCTTCGACCGCCGCGACTATGGCCGCGTCAGGAATCTCAGTCTGTTCAGGATGGGACGATAGTCCCGGCAACGAAGGCCATGGCCTTCGTCACCGGGACGCTCGCGCTCGGTCACGCCCCACACTTGCTCGCCGAGCAGCAACTCGTCCTGCGCGCCGGGACATTCAGGTGAAAGCGCGCGCGGCGCTTTCCCCGGAATCGCCTAGCGGCAGTTTCCGGACAGCTTCCCCTTGCCGCCGACGACCGTCAGCTTCACGGGGGCAACGCCCGAATGGATCATTCCAATCTTCTCCGCCGCGCCCTGGGTGAGATCGATCACCCGGCCGCCGGCAAAGGGACCCCGGTCGTTGATACGCACGATGACCGAACGCCCATTGGCGAGATTCTCGACCCGGACCTTGGTTCCGAAGGGGAGGCTCCGGTGTGCGGCGGCGAGTGCCCGGGCATTCATCTTCTCGCCGCTCGCGGTCTTCGTTCCCATCTTGTACCAGGAGGCCTTGCCGCACTGGCTGGCTGCTTCGGCCTGGCCTGTCAAACCAACCATCGCGACACTCATTGCGATGGCCACTCCAAACGCGCCGATGCGCGAATTCACAAACCCCACTCTGATATTTCCTTTTCCGAGAACCGCATCAAACAAACCCCCGATGCGTCCCCCAGGCCCCAATCCGCTCCGCGGCGAATGACGACGAAGCGACCGGCGCTTTCTTCTGGCGGAATGGGGCACGAATGCGGCCCGGGGGTCACCATTGGCAACAGGCCGACAGGTTCCGTGATCGCCCTGTTTGGAAACGCATGCGGAACGTTAAGAAGACGTCATTTGACTGGCATCGCCCGATTGTCTCTGTTTGCCCTCCGAAATCACCGAAGGAGGAGACGGCCGATGACCCTTGATCGCAGGCATTTGCTGCAGATCGCCGCGACTGGCGCGGCCGGGCTGGTGATCGGCGGGCGCCATGCCTTCGCCGTAGCCGGGCCGATCGACGCGATCGCCGACGACACGGTCTCCCATTTCGGCCGGCTCGGCTTCGGCCAGGTTCCGCCGCTCGGCCTGATCACCGGCGACGAATACAACGACGGCCTCCGCTACGATGAAACCCGTCCTGAACCGCCGGTCGCTCCCGAGCTCGTCATCCAGCCGGTCGCGCGGGTCTCCGACATCGCCGAACGTGATCGGCCCGGCGTGCTCCCCGGCTTCAATATCATCGGCCTGCAGAAGCCGGGCCCGGCCGACGGCTCGCTGCTCGCCCTTCTCATCGACTTCCTGGTCAGGCGGCGCGGCCTCGATCCGAATCGGATGCTCTATGTCTCGACCGAAGAGCTCGCGCCGCATATCGAGCGCATCGACACGCTCGCCTCCGGAACCTTCTACGAGCGGTCGGCCGAAGAAGCGGTCGCGGCCGGCGACGGCTCGGGCGTCTTCGCGCCGCCGGGCCATCCGAATAGCCCGAATTTCCACTCCGTCGGTGTCTACTATCCGCTGCCGGGCACCGCGCCCGGCACACCGGCCGCCTATCCGCCCGACGGCTACATCGAGATCGCCGAGATCGGCATTCCGCTCGAGGGCGAGGGGGATCAGGCCGCCGGCATCGGTCTCGAGCGTCTGGCGCTGGCCGAGGGCGAGACGGTGCCCGACTTCGAAGAGACCCTGCTGAACCTCCTCCGGACGATCGAGGACGAAGCGGCGCGGACCGGCAAGCCCCTGCCCGACGGCTACACCAAGTTCGCCTCGCTCTGAGGCTCAGCCGGAACCGCAGAAAAGCCCGGGACGGCAGTTCAAATTGGATGGGGGCGCGATTGGAGGCGAGCGACGGTATGGCTTGGTCGCATCGGCAACCTTCGGCTTGGCCCCGTAACCCATCCACCGTCGTCCTCCGGTCAAGCCGGAGGACGACAACACAAACGGGGGAGAGGATGCGGGCGGCGGAAACGGTCGTTCGTGAGGAGGCGCCTCAGGCAACCCGCTCGATCAGCGCCATCGCCGCCGCCGGATTGCGGACCTTGGCGCCCGAGATCATGTAGAGAAAGACGTCCCGCGGTTCTTTCTCCACGACGGCCGTTCCGAAACACGGCAGGTCCTGCGGGCTGCCGCCGGCCGCCCAGGTCTTCGCCATGCCGGCAATGCGATCGAGTTCGGCGGGTTGATAGCCGGTCGGCACCGCCTCTGCGGTCTGCTGCAGCCGGGCATAGACGAAGTCGGCCGTCACGTCGGCGATCGCCGGATAGTCGTCCGATTCCGCATAGACCACGGCGACGCCATGCTTGCGCAGCAGGTCCACGCATTCCGGCGCCAGGAAGCTCCGATGCCGGACCTCGACGACGTGGCGAAGCCTCAACCCGTCCTTCTCCGCGGGCAGCAGCCCGAGGAAGGCGCCGAAGTCATCCGCGTCGAACCTCTTGAACGGCGCGAATTGCCAGAGGATCGGGCCGAGCTTGTCGCCAAGTTCGACCAGCCCCGAATTGAGGAACCAGTCGATTCCCTCGCCGGCCTCCGCCAGCACCTTCTTGTTGACCACGGCGCGGTGCCCCTTGAGCGAGAAGACGAAGCCGTCCGGCGTCTCCTCGCGCCACTTGGCGAAGCTCTTGGCCGATTGGGTCCGGTAGAAGGTGCCGTTGATCTCGATCGTCGTCAGGTGCTCGCCGGCATAGCGCAGTTCGTCGGCATGCTTCAGGCCTTCCGGATAGAAAGCCCCGCGCCAGGGCGCGAAGGTCCACCCGCCGATGCCAACCCGGATCATCCTTGCTGCCTCCCCTGCCCTCGCAAAAACCGGTCGATTCGGTCGCTCCGGGCGTCGCCGTGCCCGTCCGCCTTTGCTATAAGACCGCGCTTGTTCTTATGCGACCGAAAGACGGGGAACCACGGTCATGCCGGAGATGACCTATCCAGCCTTGTATCATTCCGCCGACAAGGCGGCAGCCCGTTTCCATCGCCTCTTCCTGGCGTTGATCGCGGGCGAGTATATCCTGCTCATCCTCGCCTCCGCCTTTCTGCTGATCCCCGAGGCCGACCGGCTCCTCCACGTCGCCTACGCCGTCATCTTCGTCGTCGCGATCGGCTTCCTCTCCTACCGCACGATTCGCAAGCCCGAGCAGGCCTGGGGTCTCACCCGGGCGATCGCCGAACAGGTGAAGTCCTACGCCTGGCGCTACGCGATGCGGGCGGAACCCTTCGAGGATAATGACAAGGCGCGCGCCAGCTTTCGCGACTACCTCAGGACCACCATGACCGGCCAGCACGATCTCGGCGCCCATGTCGCCGGCGGCAGGCCCGGCACCGAGGCGATCACCGCGGAGATGGACGAGATTCGCGCCGGCGACCTCGTCACCCGCCGCGACTATTATCGCGACAACCGGCTCGGCGATCAGGTGGACTGGTACGCGCATAAGGCAGCCGGCAACCGCCGGGCGGGCCTCGCCTGGGTCACCGCCTGCATCATCGTGCTCCTCATCGGCTTCGTCGTGGCGCTGCTCAAGATCGTCTACCACCACGAGCTCGACCGCATCGCCATCGAGCCGCTGATCATCATCGCATCGTCGATCCTCGGCTGGATGCAGGCCAACAAGTACAACCAGCTCGCAGCGAGCTACACCATCGCCGCCTACGAGACCGGACTGATGCTCGGCCAGCTCGAGGAGACCGACACCGAGGAGGCCTTCGCCCGCCTCGTCGATGACGCCGAAACCACCTTCGCCCGCGAGAACCACCAATGGGCGGCGAAGCAGCAGGGCGGCCACTGACCGCCGGGCGTCACCGCATCTTCACCGCGAGGAACAGCGCGCCGCGGCCCTGAGCTCGGCCCGCATGCGCGGGAAGGGAATGTCCGCCAGCTCGCGGGCATTCATCGCCTTCAGCACCGGATGGGAAAGCGGATCCTCGGCCCAGCGGGCTTCGTCGCTGATCGGCTGCGGACGCCGTGAACGCGAATCCCGCCCGATCCATCGATTCAAGTTTATCGTGAACATGGCGTTCTCTCCGAGTTTGGTAACTCGGTCGAAATCAGCCATATTAGGGAAGTTTTCAATCGACCTTATGTGGCCATTGATATAGAAAATCTATATGCAAAACCTCAATCGCATCCATCTCAATGGCCTCCGCGCCGTCGAAGCCGTCGGGAGGCTCGGGTCGCTGCGCGCCGCCGCGGACGAGCTCGGCGTCTCGACCGGAGCGGTCAGTCAGCAGGTCATCAAGTGCGAGACGCAACTCGGCAAGGCCGTCTTCGACCGCACCAGCCGCGGCGTCGTGCCGGCCGCCTTCGGACGCGAGTTGCTCGGCCAGTTGACCAGCGGCTTCCGGATCCTCGACGGTGCGGTCGGCCTCTCCCACCGGCATTCGGATTCGATCCTCACCATCTCGGTCGCCCCGGTCCTCGCCTCCAAGTGGCTGGTCCCCCGGCTCGCCGACTACCAGCGCCAGCACCCCGATATCCAGGTCCGCCTCGATGCGTCGGTGACGATGGTCGACCCGGACGCATCGGACATCGACATTGCGCTCCGCGTCGGCAGGGGCGACTGGCCCGGCGTCGCGAGCGACTTCCTGCTGCCGCAGGAGGTTTTCCCGGTCTGCGCGCCGGACATGGCGGCGCGGATCCACGAGCCCCGCGACCTCCTCGCGCTGCCGATCGTCCGCGACGCCAATTCGTCGATCAGTTGGGACGTCTGGCTGAAGCCCTTCGGTCTCGCCGAGAAGGACCTCAAGGAGGGCAACACCTTCACAGACGCAGCACTCGCGCTTGACGCCGCGATCGCCGGCCAGGGCGTGATGCTCGCCTGGCAGACGCTCGCCCACTACGCCCTGTCGGTCGGCCAGCTCGTCGCCCCTTTCCCCGAGCGCGCGGCGACCGGCCTCGCCTACTGGCTGATCACCTCCTCGACCCGCCGCGAGACGCTCAAGGTCCGGGACTTCCGCAAATGGATCAAACTGGAGATCGCCGAGACGGCCGCGGCCTTCGGGGAGTAATCGGGGCTACTCGCCCACGGGTGCGCCGGTAGCCCGTCTGTGGCACAGTTGTTCCCTGACTCGCGCGAGCTCTCGGGAGGCGGACCATGGCGGACAAGGCGCTACCGGACAAGCAACGCGGTGAGACGCTGGGCAAGGCCGAGATGCTCGGGCTCGCGGCAATGGCCGTCGGCGTGTTCATCGTCGCCAACGACTTCACCGCGCTTTCCGTCGCGATCCCCGCCATCGAGAAGGATTTCGGCATCGACCTGACGACGGCCCAGTGGGTCATCAATGGCTATGCCATGGTCTTCGGCGTCCTCATCGTCACCGGCGGACGGCTCGCCGACATGTTCGGCCGCCGCCGCATCTTCTTCATCGGCGCCCTTGTCTTCGCCGTCGCTTCGACCCTGGGCGGCTTCGCCCCCAATGTCTGGGTCCTGCTTGCCGCGCGCTTCGTGATGGGGATCGGCGGCGCGATGATGTGGCCTGCCATCCTGGGCATGACCTACGGCCTGCTGCCCGACGGCAAGAAGGGCCTCGCCGGTGGCACCATCATGGGCGCGGCCGGCTTCGGTAACGCCGTCGGCCCGCTGATCGGCGGCACGTTGACCGACACGTTGAGCTGGCGCGGCATCTTCTTCCTGAACCTGCCGATCGCCGTCTTCGGCATTTTCGTCACCTGGCGGGTGGTGGCCGCCGACAGGGTCGGCGCCGGCGAGCGCAAGATCGACTATGGCGGCATCGCCGTGCTGTCGGCCGGCCTGATCGCGCTGCTGCTTGCCCTCGACGAAGGCACCGACATCGGCTGGCTCGACGTGCGGATCATCGGCCTCTTCGTCGTCGCCGCCCTCGCGCTTGTCGGCTTCGCCCTGGTCGAGCACCGCGCCGGCGAGCATGCCCTGGTGCCGCGCGACGTCCTCGACAACCGCGAATTCGCCGCCGCGGCGCTCGCCACCCTGCTGATGTCGGCGCTGTTCTTCGCCGCCCTGCTCTACCTGCCCCAGTTCATGATGAAGCGGCTCGACTATTCGGCGATCGAAGCGGGCGCGGGCCTCCTTCCGATGATGGGCGTCTTCGCCGTAACGTCCTTCATCGCCGGCCCCCTCTACAACCGGCTCGGCCCCAAGATCGTCGTCACCGCCGGGGCCGCGGCCCTTGCCGCCGGCATGTTCCTGCTGTCGCGTATCGCCGAAACGTCGCCCTTCACCGAGCTGATTCCCGGCATGGCGGTCCTCGGCGTGGGGGTCGGCCTCTTCTATTCCTCGATCACCACGGCCGGCATCTCCGCCCTCGACAAGTCGCGATCGAGTCTCGCCGGCGCGATCATCTATATGGCGCAGATCGCCGGCGGCTCGATCGGGCTCGGGCTCAACACCGCCATCGTCGTCAGCAATCCCGTCCTCGCCGACGGTATTTCGATCGCGTTCTTCGTCGATGGCTGCCTGGCGATCGGCGGGCTGCTGGTGGTGCTCTTCTTCGTCGGCGGCAGGATCGACGGCGAGCGCCTGGAAGAGATGGTCCATTACCACCGTGCCCATGGCTAGGCGCCTTCGCGCCCTTGCACTCCTCGCGGCGATGGCGTTCGCGACGCCCGCCGTCGCCGGCGACGCCGACGATATCCGCGCCCGGCTCGAGCAATGGACGGACGACTTCAACGCCGGACGGTCCGACGCCGTCTGCGACCTGTTTTCAGGCGAAGCCGTCTCCAACTATCGCGGCCAGCCGGAGCGAACCTATGACGAGATCTGTGGCCTGCTGAGGGATTCGATCGCCGATCCCGCCAACGACTTCCACTGTGAGCTCGAGATCCGCGAGATCATCGTCGAGGGCGATCTCGCCGTGGTGCGGCTGACCTGGACGCTGTTCATCTCGCCGCTCAACGTCACCAGCATCGAGCCCGGCATGGATGTCTTCCGCCGCGAGGCCGACGGCAAGTGGCGGATCATCCGCTACCTTGCCTATGAGGAAGAGCAATAGCCCTCATGCGCCTGACAACGGGCGCGACGAAAATCCGGCTTGCCGGATCCCGCTCTCCGGGACAATATCCCCCCCGAAAGCCGGTCATCGGTGGATGACGGCTGAGGATACGCGTCGTGAACCACGACCGGATGATCGCTCACCTGCATGCGGCGGACGCCGTGGCCCGCGATGCGGCCGCGCATGGCCATCATCCGTTCGGCGCGGTGCTTGTCGGTCCCGACGACACGATCCTCATGCGCCAGGGCAATATCGATACCGTCCATCATGCCGAAGCTGAAATCGCGCGCCGCGCGGCAGTCGCCTATTCGCCCGAATTCCTGTGGACCTGCACGATGGTCTCGACCTTTGAGCCCTGCGCGATGTGCACCGGAACGCTCTACTGGGCGAATATCGGCCGGTTGGTCTTCGGCGTCGAGGAGACGAAGCTTCTCGACCTGATCGGCCGCGATCCGGCGAACCCGACGTTGAACCTCTCCTCGCGCACCGTGCTCGGCTCCGGTCAGAAGGAGATCGAGGTTCACGGGCCCTTCCCGGAGATCGAGGACGAGCTTGTCGCCCCCCACCGTGACTTCTGGCGGCGCTAGGGCCGGCACGCTGACCCTTTCGACAACATGACCCGACGTCATCGCTTCGCCATGTGGAGAGGGTCTGCTGGCTGGCGCTGGACCAAGCGGAGGAAACCGGTCATGACCCGAATCGCCTCGATACTTGCCCTCGCGCTCGCCGCCACGGTGGCTGCCGGCGCCGGCCACGCCGCCTCGTTCGATTGCGCCAAGGCGGAAACCCCGACCGAGCATGCGATCTGCGACAACCCGCAGCTTTCCAAGCTCGATGACCAGACCGCGGGCCTTTATTACACGCTGATCTCGAATGGCAGCCTGTCGCCGGCCAAGGTTTCCGAGGTCAAGTCCGCTCAGGCCAAGTTCCTCAAGACACGGGACGCCTGCGGCGCCAACTACGACTGCCTGATCGACGCCTATACGTCCCAGATCATGTTCCTGAAGGCGGAAGCCGGCGAAGGCATGTAGCCGCCAGTCGACCAGGCCTCTCCGGTTCCGATCACCGACCGCCGCGTGTGAATACGGTCACCGCGCGCCGGCTGCATGGCTGCTATGGCCTTGTGGTGGTTCCCAAACACGGCGGCGCGACGCATATCGACGTCGACGCCAACGGGCGTCGGAATCGCAAGTGGAAATCGCAAGAACAATAAGGAAAGACCCATGAACTCCCGCATCTACCGCAATGTCCCCAATCTCCAGGGCTGGCCCTATGCCCGCCCGTCGCGCGAGCCCCGCTTCCCCCGCCGCGCATCGCGCTGAGCAGCCGCAGGCGGCCGGCCTGACGGGCGGTTTGCGCCGTCTCGCCACCGGATCGAACCCGACCGCTCCTAGAGAACGAAATCCGATCCTGTCAGGTGGACCAGGCCGGTCAGCTCGATCTTGAAATCGGCTTTCCGGTCGCCATCGGTATCGGCCGCGACGACCGTCTTGTCGTGAGCGTCGCCCTTGCGGTTCACCAGGTACCAGCGCAGCTCCGCGCCGGCGCCGCTGAACGACGCGTTTTTGCCCGAGAGGAACGAGAACGCCGCGTCGCCTGCCGCGGCGCCATTCGCGTCGATCGCCGAAAGATCGATCAGATCGACTCCATGCCGGAAATCCTTGATCCGGTCCCGGTCCCCCCTGGCCGCGCCGCCGTCCTCGATCGCGTGGAAGACGAAGACGTCGTGCCCCTTGCCGCCCGCCATCACGTCGCGCCCCAGGCCACCGGCGATCTCGTCGCCGCCGCGACCGCCGCCGATGCGGTCGTGCCCGTCACCGCTGTCGACCAGCAGGTCGCGCCCGCTGCCACCGAGCAGCACGTCCCGGCCGTCTCCGCCGTCGATACGATCGTTTCCGGCCCGTCCGATCAGCCGGTTCGCCGCCCCGTCGCCAATGATGGTGTCGTCGAATTTCGAGCCGATGACCCGGGTGACCCCGTCGACATCGGTCCGCGAAACGACCGGGCCGAATCCCGCGCCCGGTGCCGTGATCGCGACGAGCTGACCGGCCTGGTCGAGATCCCTCGACGCGAGATTCGGGTCGACGATCGAATGCGCCTGGACGTCGGCGAGGAACAACGTCCCCGGCGCCTTGCCGAACAGCGACGAGACGTCGAGGATTCCGGAGCTTTCCCAGGTGCCGATCTCGCCCGCGGCGCCGTCGGTCGCGCCGAAGGCGATCGCCGAGCGGTCCATTTCGGCGACGCGGAGGATCGCGCCGGTCGTCGGGTCGATGCGCAGGATCGACGCATCGTGGCCGTTCGCTGCCCCGTCGCCGAACAGCCCTGTCGCCGCGCGATCCTCCTGGACATAGATGCGGCCGTCATCCGCCCAGTCGAGATTGTCGGGATTGCGGATGCGTTGGCCGGCATCGAGATTGGCGTTGTAGAGGACCGTGATCGATGCCGTTGGATTGGCGATCTGGGTGAAGTCGACCGAGACCGTGTAGATCGTCCCCGCCCTGTTGCTGCTCGCATTGGTCCCGGTCGTCGCGAACACCGCTTCCGTCCCTTCGGCCGGATTGACCGACACGTCTTCCGGCCGGCGGAAGGAGAACCCGCCGAGACCGTCGGCCTTGGCGGTCAGCGTCGACGCGTCGGCATACCCGGCCGCGTCATAGCCCGCCTGGCCGGCCTTGGAGATGTCCCGCGCATCGATCGGTACCCAGCTTCCCGCCTTGGTCCCGGCCGTGAATTGCGAGGGAGAGAGCGCACCATCATCGGCTTTCCAGACATAGAGCTGCCCGTCCTTCAGGCCGTTCCGGTCGAGGAAATTGCCCCCGGCATGCTTGGTCCCGACATAGAGGAGCAGCGCCGCGCCGCTCGAGTCGTCGCTCAGCAGGAAGGCGACATGCGACGCGTCGCCGGTGTCGAGCTCCGCGACATTCTCGAAGCGGGCGCGACCGAATGCCGGGACGGCCCACAGGTCGCCGGTCGCGGTATCGAGCGCCCATTCCGTGCCGCCGTGCGGGCCCGAGGCCTCTTCGCCGGCGAAATAGATGCGATCGGCGAGCCCGTGACCGGCTCCGAATCCATTGGCCTCGAACAGGCCTCCCGAACAGAAGGAGCGCAACCCGCCGGGGATTTCGAGCTGTCCGGCGCTGGAGACGACCTGGCCATCGCGGTTATGGATCACGTCATAGGCGAGACCGCCATCGACGATCGCCATCGTCTTGGTGTCGATGTCGAAATAGGAGATGCGCGCGCCGTCGAGCGACACCCTTCCGGAGCCGCCATCTGAAATCGTGTAGCCCGCGGCCGAACCGATCTCGTGATTGACGAAGACACGCACCGTGCCGGAATCGGACTTGAACGCACCGATGCCGTCGAAGCGGCCGACCGGCGTGTAGGATGCCGCGGTCGACGGATTGAAGACCCCGTTGGTTTCTTGGAGTGTCTCACCGGTGGTAAGCAGCGAATGGACGGTGAAGCCGTTCTCGCCGCGGAGCATCGGCACCTCGGTCGAGATCGTCCCGTCCTTGCCGGTGAAGGCGGTCGCGATCCCGGCGGGGAGATTGACGGTCACCGCTGCCTTGGACTTGGAAAAATCGGCTTTCGGCATGCCCATACGATAGAATCGCCTGCTGAAGGCAAGCCTAAGCCAAAGGTTCAAATCGACGAAGAACGGAGGCGATCGACAGCATCATGGACAACATCTTCGACGGCGTGAAGAGACGGGCCGACGAGGAGGAGATCACCGCCCTCCTGGCCCGCCCGGGCATACGTATCGAGCGCATCGTCTCGACCGGCCAGGCCTCGCCGCCGGATTTCTGGTACGACCAGCCGAATGACGAATGGGTGATCCTGCTGACCGGTTCGGCCGGCCTCGCCGTCGAGGGCGAGGACGAGCGGAGGCTCGCGCCCGGCGACATCGCCTTCCTACCCGCCCGCAAGCCTCACCGCGTCGCCTGGACGGACGCCGATGGCCCGACCGTCTGGCTTGCCGTCCATTTCGGCGAGGGCGTCGGCTAGCAGGTCTCCCGATGGGCAGGCGTCGCCGAGGACCGGCGTGTCGATGCCTTCCATTCGCGCTCTGACCTGCCGCCAGACGCGGAGCGAACAGCGGCGCGACAGGTGCGGGTTGCGGCCGAGACCACGCCAGGAGGCGTCGGCCTTGAGCACGGCGCGACCCGCGCCACTGATGTCACCTGGCTCGGGCGCCGGGCCGAAATCGGACAGCCTGGCTGTCACCGCCTGCGTCGGCGTCCCTTCAAGCATCAATCGACCCGGCTGCGGCGCCCGTCTGTCGCCGCCTTACGTCTTGGCCCCGCTGCCGATGGCCACCGCCGGCTTGGTCGCTCCGCCTGGCGGCGGGGTCGCCGCGCCCTTCTTCTTCTTGTTCTTCTCGGCCTTCGGCTTGCGGGCTTCCTTGCCCGGTCTGTCGCGTCCCTTTGACATTTCTGGCTTCCTCCCACGTCATGGCACGAGAGTGACAGGGCGAGCTTACCGCCGGCCCTTTCGCTTGCAAACAGGAGGGTCGGAATGGCGCCGCGGCAATCTATTCCGCGACGCGAACGACCCAACCCCCTTTCCCGTCGCAGTCGTCGGTCTCACGCCAGAAGATCAGCGTCGGGTCGGGCCGCGTGCCGGCAAGCCGCCATCGCGCCTCGTGACGACACGGTCCGGTGATTTCTTCGGGGTCGACCGCGATCTCGCCGACCACGCCACCCTCGAGCCAGCGGATGTTCGACAGCGCGTCATAGGCGAAGTCCGGATCGGGCGGGTCGGGCGTCGGAAAGACGAGTGCCCGCGCGTTTGCTCCGTCTTCGTCGTCGGCCACGACCAGCGCCTCGATGAAGTTCGCGCTGTTGCCCGGACATTGCACGGCGAAGATGATGAATCCCGCGAAGACCCGCCGGGTTGTGAAGCCGGGCCCCTCGTCAGCGCACCAGGTCGCCTCACCGACCGGAGCCGGCAGCGTGTCGAGTATCGTCGGGCCATCCTGCGCGCGCGAAACCGCCGTCGCGCCCAGGACGAGGCACAGGGCGTGGGCCGCCCGCCTCATCGGCTGACGCTGACATACCCGCGGGTCTGGTCGTTATTGTCGGAATCGATCGTGTTCATCGCCCCGAACAACGCCTCGGCCTTGACCCAGACCGGCGGGTATTTGTAGCGGGACACGTCGAGGATCAGGAAACGGTCGGTATCCGCGTCATAGGCGCCAAGCGGCGAGATATGACCGCCGGCTTCCTGGCCGATCGCCTTGCGGAGATAGTTGACCAGGATGAAATGGTCGTCGTCGGCGAGCTCGGCGATCGCCGTCTTGCGGAAGGTATCGACGTCGGAGTCGGCGGCGTGCACCACGGTGACCTCGAGGTCATGCGCCGCAAGCATCCCGCCGAGGTCGTCGAGGGTCATCCCATAGGGCGGGCTGAGGATCGCCGAAGCCGGCTTCACTGCGTCGGTCGCCGGCGTGAAGATATTCTCCTGGTCGAACATGCCGAGCCCGACCGTCATGTCCGAAGCCGGTCGCGGCACGTCCAGTGCGTTGAGCACCATGGCGATGGTCGCCGGTCCGCAATAGGCGGGATTGACCTGCGTCGTGAAATGAATGCTGAGCGGGAAGTAGTCGTTGCGCGCCTCGGCGCCGAACAGCAGGGCCTCGCCTTCCGGCGTCGTCAGGCCGATCACGCCTTCCGGCAAGGGAAGCGTCTCCGCCCGCGCCGCCGCCACTCCGGCCGCGATCGCGGCCGCTGCCACCAACACCGTCCACCGCATCGCACCGCTCCTCGCTCGTGACACCCGACGAGCCGCCATGACCGCCATCGCCGTTATGTCAGACTAGCACGTCGACCGTCAGGACGCCTCGCGGAAGTTCCGGCGCATGACCGTGGCAAGGTTCTCGCGCGATCGCCCGAACTGCGCCCAGAAGCCGGGATCGACGATCTGGTCGAGGTCGCCCTGTCGTTTCTGCAGGACGTGTCCGAGGCGCTCGTAGAGTTTCGGCGCGCCCTCCAGGATCGGCCGCAGCATCTCCTTGCTGATCTCCACCGCTTCGACGGGGCCGTCGGCCGTCACCGTCCCGAGACGGGGCAGTCCGGTCAGCAGGGATATCTCGCCGAAGATCTGGCCCGGCCCGAGGGTCGCCACCCTTCGCGTCCCGGCGGTGTCCTCGATCGTCACCGACACGGTTCCTCTGACGATCGCATACATCGTCGTGCCGGAATCGTTCTCGTGAATGATCCGGGTTCCGGTCTCGAACAGCACCGCCTTGGCCTTGGTGGCCAGGGCGTCGAGTTGCTCCGGATCAAGCGATTGGCCGAACAACGGGACCTCGGCCAGCATTGCACGAATGTCCATTGGCGCCTCCCTTGTCGCAAGTCTCTGCGGATGAGCGGCCAATCGTCAAGTGGCGCGCACCCGCGGCGTTTCAAGCCGCGAGCGCCTGCGTCGCATGGATCCGCGCGTCGGCGCGCATCGCCGGCGGGACGATCATCAGCGCCGCCCGGTCGTCCGGCACATCGACCGACATCGTGCCGATGACGGCGCGCCCCTGGCGGCGCCAGTTGGCCTGGGCCGCGAAATGCGAGCCGACCGCACGGATCGCCTGCCGGATGCGCGAGGTCGCGCGGGTCCCTGGCAGCGACACTTCGATCACGAACATGGTCATCGTCCGGGTCTCCTTCTTCTCTCGAGTCAGTGGATCGTCGACTTCAGGCCGGGACCGCCGCGGCGCGGCGCTCCCGGATCTCGCGGACCAGCATGGCGACGGCGATGGTCGCCGAGACGATGCCGCCGATCAGCGCCGGCACCGAGCCGATGACGATGTCGTAGCCCATGCCGAAGGGGGCGGCGGCCAGCATGAAGAGGCGGACGCGCAACGTGTCGCCCTGCATCCGGCCGACCATGATCAGGCTGACGGCGGCCAGCGCGAACAGCGAGGCGATGCCGCACCAGGTCACCGCGCAGATGACCGTCACCACCGGCAGGAAGACCAGGCCCATCCAGCGCAGCCACGGCCGGTCGCCGGCGATGATGGTCACCGCTGTCTGGGTCGCGCCGATGGCGGCGACGCCGGCACCGCTCCAGGCATCCATCAGGGCGTAGTGCGCGCTGTAGTCGGCGCCGATGCCGAACTGCGCGGTCATGATCGCCCGGCGGGCCCGGAACAGCGGCCAGACCAGCTGACAGAACAGGCCAAGGGCGCCGAAGGCAACCGCCAGGGGGTTCTCTTCAACCAATGTGACGAAGGCGTTCATGACACGCTCCTCCTTGACCGGGCCGCCCTCGGCGACAAAACATACCGACTAGTTGGTCTGTTACATACCGACTAGTTGGTTTGCAGTCAAGTCGGACACTGTGATCAGCGTCACACCTTCAATAATAGGCTGAAATTACGGGGTTTTTCTGCCGCCCCTTGCAATCGGCCTTTTGCCGCTTTATATACAAACCGGTTGGTATGGAGAGGAATCGGTCATGGCCCGTCGTGGCGAGGACACCAAGAAGCGCATTCTTGCTGCGGCCAGGAAGCTGGTGATGGACAACGGCTTCTCGGCGACATCGATCGACGACATCCTCAAGGCCACCGACCTGACCAAGGGCGCCTTCTTCCATCACTTCAAGGGCAAGGCAGACCTCGGCCGCGAGCTCGTCGAGTGGCATGCGCGGCAGGATCTGGAGATGTTCGAGCGTTTCGCCCGCGAGGCCGAGGCGGAATCCGACGATCCGCTGGATCAGGCCTATGCCTTTCTCGAAACGTTCGAGGACTATGTCAGCCGGTCGAACGACGACCGGTCGCCCGGCTGCATGTACGCGGTCTACACCTACGAGAGCATGCAGTTCGACCCGTCGGTTCGCGATTTCGTCGCCGACATTCTCAGGCAGTGGACGTCGATGTATGTCCGCCTGTTTCAGGAGGTCATCGATCGCTACCCGCCGGCGCTTCCCGTCACCGCCCGCCAGCTCGCCGAGACCATCGTCTCGATCATCGAGGGCGGACTGGTGCTCCAGCGCGCCTATGGCGACGACCGGTTGACCTCCCGCCAGTCGGAGCAGTTCCGCAACTATCTGGCCCTGCTCTTCGGCCCCGCCGGAGCGAAGGGCGGCGAGCCGCGCCGGAAGGCCACCGCGGACAAGGCAAGGGCCGCGGCCTGACGGTCAGCTCCGGACGATCGCGGCTACGACACCGACAAGCACGACGATCATCAGACCGACGACACTGGTCTGGACCAAAACAGCTCTGCGAAAATAAGCGCGTGTAACGAGGTCGGACATCGAGCTTCCACTTCACGGGTTACGCCTTAGCCGGTACGGCGCCCACAAGGCGCCATACGGACTCCCGAGCATACGCTATGCGATCGCCGACATCGCTGACGAACGCAACGCCCGGTGCCATCACCTAGCGCGGGATCGCCGATTGCGGCCCGTCAGGCGTCCGCTCGTCGCCCAGCGCCTTGGCGAACAGGGTCTCGGCGAGCGGCCGGTTATCGACGCTGGGTTCCGGCACGTCGGGGGCCTTGCACATGCCGATGGCGCCCCAGTAGCCGGCCACCGTGCATTCCTGCAGCCAGCCGCCGAAGCAGAGTTGCGTGCCCGCCTCGTAGTAGACGCCGTCATACTCGCAGGCCGCCCACGCCCGGGCTCCGCCGAGCGCAACGATCAGAAACGCGGATAGCGCAAGAAGCCGTGTCATGGTCACCCCTTGTCAAGGTGTCCGGAGCCGCCTCTGCCCGGAGCCTATCCCGGAAAGGCGCGCGCCTCAACCACGGGTAGGGGCCGGGCGGATTCCGCGCCGTGACGCCGGCCTTTCCGCATCCGCCACAAGACGCTATGACATCCGCGCGGATATGCCCGTGCCGCCGTGGCCGGAGTCACGGCGGAATGCTCGCGCGGGCCCTAGATCGTCGCACCCCGCTGACGGAGGGAAACGCCGATGTTCCACGTCATACGTCCGGCCGACCAGAAACGCTCCGACAACGGCACCGTCGCTTTCGAGGGCCGCCCCTATGGCGGCGGCGTGTCGGTCTTTCTGGTCGACGCCGCGCCCGGCGAAGGCCCGGCGCTGCACCTCCATCCCTATTCCGAGACCTGGGTCGTCCATGCCGGCAAGGCCGCGATGACCATCGATGGCGCCGCGGTCATCGCCGAAGCCGGCGACATCGTCGTCGTTCCGCCCGACACCCCGCACCGCTTCGAGAGCGTCGGGCCCGAGCGGCTGGTCATCACCTGCATCCACGCATCGGATCATTTCATCCAGGAGTGGGTCGAGGCAGAGGCACCGGCCTGAATCGCCACGACAACCCCGGGGGGACCGACATGCCGGACGACGCGATCACCAGCCGCATGTGGTGGATCCTGGCGGCGATGGGCGCCATCCTCGGCGTCATCCTCCTCGACGAGACGGTGGTCGGCGTCGCCCTGCCGACCATCCAGACCGACCTCGCCATGACCGAGGTCGGCTCGCACTGGGTCGTCAATATCTACATGCTGGCGCTCGCCGCGCTCGCCGCCGCCGCCGGCAAGTTCGGCGACATGGTCGGCCATCGCGCGCTGATGATCGCCGGCCTCCTGGTCTTCGGCCTCGCCTCCCTCGCCTGCGGTTTCTCCCAAACCGGCACATGGCTTATCGTCGCCCGCGGCATCCAGGGCGTCGGCGCGGCGATCATCTTCCCCTCGTCGCTGGCGATGATCACCATCATCTTCCCCGAGAGCCGCCGCGGCCTGGCGCTCGGCGTCTATGGCGCGATCGGCACCACATTCCTCGCCCTCGGTCCCTTCGTCGGCGGGCTCCTGACCGACCTCGCCTCGTGGCGCTGGATCTTCTGGATCAACCCGCCGATCGTCCTGGCCGTCGCGCTCGTCGTCCTGGTCAAATGGAACATCGACCACGCCGCGCCGGTCCGCCAGCGGTTCGACAGGGCGGGCTTCCTCGCCCTCGTCCTCGGCCTCTCGGCGCTCGTCTTCGGCATCATGCAGGGGCCGGACTGGGGCTGGCCGAGCCCGGCGATCCTCGGCGCGCTCGTCGCCGGTGTTCTTCTCCTTGTCGGCTTCGTGGCGATCGAGCTGAAGCGCCGCTCGGCGGCGCTGATCGAGGTCGCCCTCTTCCGCAACCCGACCTTCTCCGCCTGCAACCTGGTCATCTTCCTCGCCCAGTACAGCAAGATGGCGGTCTTCGTCTTCGGCGCCCTCTATCTCCAGGATGCGCTGAAGCTCTCCGCGCTTGAAGCCGGCCTCGCGCTCCTGCCGACCGTCGCGCCGCAGATCGTCACGGCCCCGCTTGCCGGCCGGATCACCGACCGCGACGGCGAGCGCTGGCCGTCGATCGCCGGCGTCGCGACGATCCTCGCCGGCCTGGTGTGGATCGGCCTCGCGGTCTCGGCCGACAACTACGCCATCCTCTTCCCGGGCCTGCTGCTATGGGGCCTGTCGATGGCCTTCCTCTTCCTGCCGCCGCAGCGCGCGGTGATGAGCTCGGTTCCCCCCGGCCAGCAGGGCCAGGCCGGAGGCATCGCCATGTCGGCGCAGCTCCTCGGCGCGGCGATCGGCATGGCGATATCGAGCACGCTCTACAACACGACCGGCAGCTATGCCGTCGTCTTCCTGTCCAACGCCGCGCTCGCCGCGGTCGTCCTGGTCGTCGCCCTCCTCGCCATCGAGCGCACCGGCCCGAAGCCGGCGGCGGCCGGTTAGCCGGGTCCACATATGGCGCAGACGCGTTTCGGCCGCGCCTTCCCGATCCGGCATTTCGGATCGCGGGCGGCGGCGCCGAGAGCGCCTATCCGCCCTTGCCCATTTCCCGGTCGATCTCGCTGTCGAGGATAGGCTGGCCGAAGAACGCCCACCAGCCGTTGAATGCCAGGCCAACGCCCCAGAAGAGGATCACCCAGCCGGGCCAGAAAGCACCCGCGCCGGAAAACGCCCAGATCCCGACCAGCATCAGGTTGACGATAACGTAGGCGCCGAGATGCATCCTGAAATCGCGCTTCGCTTTGAGGCGCTGGACCGCGACCTGCCTGCCGCTGTCGGTCATCGAACCCTCCCCTTGAGCGGTGTCGTCAAGACGGCGCCGAGGTTAGGACAAGGCGCGTCGTCTGCCTTGAGCGATGTCAACGAAGGCCGCCGTCAAGCCGCGGCGCTCACGCCGCGGTTCGGTCCGGCTTGCCGTGGATCGTGATGCCGTAGACCAGCCAGAACCCCCAGGACACCGCCGTAAGGATCGCCGCCGTCTGCGGGATCCAGAAGGCTGCGATCGCCGCCGCCCCGTAGAGCACGAAGGCGAACACGCCATTCCGCGTGTTCGCCCGGATCACCGCGGCAGCCGCCTCGTCCTTCGTCAGTCCACCCTTGAGCGCCGCCAGGCCGATCAGCACCCAGGCGAGCGCCTGCACGGCAATCACCCCGTCGTAGATCACCATCGCCGGCGCCGCGTGGTCGGTGGTGATGAATTCGCCGAGCATGTCGGTCGGGAAGGGAATGAACGCGACAGTCAGCAGCAAGAGGCCGTTGGCGTAGATGAAGGCCGGAGACGACTGTGCCACCAGCATCAGCGCGGCACGGTGGTTGACCCAGGTGATCAGGATGACGACGAAGCTGAGCAGGAAAGCGAGGATCGACGGCAGGATGTCCCGGAGCGCTTCCCAGAAAGCGGCGTTCGTGTCGATTTCCCGTCCTGCCGGCAGCCCGACCTCGATGACGAGCAAAGTAATGGCGATCGCGAACACGCCGTCGCAGAACGCCTCCAGGCGCGCGTTGGGGTTCCCAGCCATGGAGTCGCCTATACGCCCGAAATCCGGGTCCGGCCAAGTGATTTCGCGGCCTTTCGTGCCCGTCGTCAGGGCGGCGCGGAGGTCGCGCCCTGCCAGGTGGTGGCGCTGGTCGTCATCGCCGCCGGCATCGACGGCCCGTTCTGGGCCGGCCGCCACGGCCGCAGGATCGGCATCATCTCCTAGGCGGCCTTGCGCTGCGCCTTGTCGACCCGCGTCGACCAGAAGCCGGCGAGCGCCGCTCCGGAGATATTCTGCCAGACGCTGGCGAGCGCGTTGGGCAACGCGGCGAGCGCCGAGAAATACTGGACGGCAAGGGCGACGCCGAGGCCGGAATTCTGCATGCCGGTTTCGATCGCCAGCGTCCGGCAGGTGACGCGGTCGATGCCGAAGGCCCGGGGGATGAGGTAGCCGCAGGCAAGCCCGGTGGTGTTGTGCAGCAGCACGGCGACGAAGACCGCGGGTCCGGCCGCGGCGAGGCTGTCGTGGTTGAGCGCGACGACGATCGCGATCACGGCGAGGATGGCCGCCGCCGCGACCGCCGGCAGGATCACCTTCACCGGCTCGACGAAGCGCGTGAACCAGTGATTGATCAGCGCGCCGGCAACCACCGGAACGACGACGATCTGCACCAGGCTCTCCAGCATGCCGGCGACATCGACCGGCACGGTCTTGCCGACATAGAGCCAGACCAGCGTCGGCGTCGCGACCACGGCGAGAAGCGTCGAGGCCATCGTCATGCTGACCGACAGCGCGACGTCGGCCTTGGCCAGGTAGCTCATGACGTTCGACGCCGTGCCCCCAGGGCACGAGCCGAGCAGGACGAGGCCAGCAAGCAGCTCCGGCGGGAGCGACAGGGCGGTCCCGATGACGAAGGCCGCGAGCGGCATCACGCCATACTGCAAGGCCACGCCGAGCCCGATCATCTGCGGCCGCCTGAGCACACGGCGGAGATCCTCCGCCTGAAGCGTCAGCCCCATCGCGAACATGATGACGGTGAGCAGCGGAACGATCAGCCCGCGCCCCGCCGCGAAAAAGCCGGGCGCACCATAGGCGGCAACCGAAACGAGAATGGCCAGCGGCGGAAACAGCAGGGAGAGACCGCGCATGAACGGACGCTTCGTGGGAAAGGCCGATGGAGACTCAACGCCGGGTTGGATCCCCACGATAACAGGACACGTTCCGCCTGTCCTCACCCGGCAATCACCGCCGCGATGCGCGCTCCGCTACCTCGCCCGCACGAAAACGCGCACCGCTCGCCGCCGCACACGCGCGCCGCCGTCCACCGAAGCGCCC
>NZ_JAGRLA010000049.1 GCF_020442045.1 Bauldia sp.
CAGGCGATGGTCAGGTCACCGATGTCGTCGGCGTTGGGCTTGGACGAGTGGTTCATGAAGCGGGCATTGTCGCCGCACAGCACGAAGACCGGCGCATCGGCCGGCTGATAGCCGTAGCATCGCAGCATCTCCCGCAGCAGCTCGTCTTCCTCGTCGATCTCGCGGAGGTCGTAGCTGAGATCGAAACGCTCGTCGTGTTTCCAGATGAGCGTCCCGCGCGGGATCGGCTCTTCCGCGAAGAGGCCGATGCCCTCGATCGCACTCGGGGCGAGATAGGTTCTTACACGCAACATGCCTGACGCCTTCTGACGGCGGCGATTTCCTGTGCCGCTCTTATGGCCGGCAGTGAAGCGTATTCCCGTGAAAATCGGCTTGTGGAAATGGATCGAATTTTAGCTGATGGACCGAGGGACGGGCCGGATCGGGGGGTGAATATCCCACTTGACTCCGGGGCGGCGGGGCTGGTCAATGGCGACGCAGGCGGGTGTAGTTCAGTGGTAGAACGTCAGCTTCCCAAGCTGAATGTCGTCGGTTCGATCCCGATCACCCGCTCCACCTTTTCGCGTCATGACGCCGGGTTGCGATCGGCACGAGAAGGCCGGCTCATGACGCGTGAGCCGGCCGGCCGTCTGTTATGGGGATGAATTCGGCGCGCTACTGTTCGGGGAATACCCGCGCCCAGTCGTCCTTCATGCTGATCAGGACCCAGTGCTCCGCCGGCGCGGCGTCCATGGCCTTGTCGAGCTTGCCGAAATGGGAGTCGCGGTCGTAGGCGAATTCCCGCTCGGCATCGTCGTGATGGACGATCATGCCGAGCGTGCGACCGGGACCTTTCGTCGTCCATTCGAGCATCTGGTAGTCACCGTCGGAATTGCCGAAAGCGGCGATCGGTCGCTTTCCGATATGGGACTGGATGCCGACGGGCTTGCCCGGCCCGTCGTCGACGAAGGCGATCTCCGCCTCCCGCATGAGGACGGGGCCGTCGTCGGTCAGCTCGTATTTCATCTTCGCGGACGAGCCGACGACATTTTCCGGTGGGATGCCGTAGGTGGTTTCCGTCCACGGTCGCATGAACTCGATGCCGCCGCCTGAGACGATGTAGACGTCGAACTCGTTGGCCCTGAGGTAGTCGATGACCTCCAGCATCGGCTGGTAGATGTCCTCGGTGTTCAGCCTGCCGGTCTTCGGGTTCTTTGCCGTCGTGATCCAGTCGGACGCGGTCCTGGTGAATTCGGCATTCGACATCCCGGCATGGGTGGCGCCCATGATTTCCGCCAGGCCTTTCTTGCCGGATGCCGCAATTCCCTCCAGGTCGCCCGCCAGTACCGATTTGAACGGCTCCTTCTCCTTCCATTCCGGATGGTCGGGCGCCATCCTCCTGACCTCGTCCAGCGCGAAGGCGAGCTGGACATACATCGGCTGCTCGACCCAGAGCGTGCCGTCGTTGTCGAAGGTGGCGATGCGCTCGGCGGGGGGGACGTAGTCGGGGTTCGACTCGTCGGTGACCGTCTCGACGAACTTGATGATCGCCTCTTTCGTCGCGCCATCGTTCCAGGACGGCAGCGGATCTTCCTGCGCAAGGGCGGCGGACACCAGAGCCACTGCGCCGAAGAGGCTTGTCGCCACCGCTGAAGCAAGAGACAGTCTTCGCATGACTTCGTTCCCCTGAATGTTGTTGGCCTGAAAAGAGTCCGCCCCGCCGAATGGCGGGGCGGACCGTTGATGTTGCCGGATCAGTTACCCGTCGGAAGACCGATCGAGAAGCCATCCTTGGCCAGCGCGTCCTGCAGATACTTGAAGCGCTGGTACGCCGAGATCGTGATCGGACCGGTGTAGGTCTCGCTCTGCAGCTTCCGCGGCGGATACTTGACGTAGGTCTTCATCAGGTCCGAGACCGCCTCGTTGGCCGGGACGACCGCCCAGGTGCTCTCGGTGAAGGTGGTCATGAAGATGTCGTAGCGCTCCTGCGGATCGGACAGCAGGTCGAACACCTGCGGCACGGTGGCGACATAACTCGAGGCGCCCTTCCAGCCGAGGTTGGTGTCGACCGCAAGACCACCGGTCTGGGCGCCGTCGTCACCACGCAGGTTGAAGACATACTTGAAGCTGCCGACGCGGACGGCGCCGGGGCTCAGTTCGTCCTCGGTGAAGTAGAACCAGTCCTTGCGGTCGGACTTGCCGGTCCCTTCGAAGACAGGCGTCATGTCGTAGCTGTCGAAGATGATCGGCTCGCCCGCGCGGTCCTTCTCCGGCAGCTTCTCACCGGCGACGGAGGCGAAGGTGGCCATCAGGTCGAGCCCGCCGAGGATGTCGTCGCTCTTGGTGCCGGGCTTCACATGACCCGGCCAGCGGACCATTGCCGGGACGCGGCTGCCGCCCTCGCGGTCGGTGCCCTTCGTGCTGCGGAACGGAGTGTAGCCGGCGTCGGGATAGACGTCCTGCCAGGCACCGTTGTCGACCGTGTAGAAAACGAGGGTGTTGTCGGCAAGGCCGAGCTCGTCGAGCTTCTTCAGAACGTTGCCCACCCGGGTATCAAGTTCCACGACCGCATCGGCATACGCCGTCTTCGAGATCGACTTGCCCTCGAATTCCGGCGCGGGGATGTTCGGCTGGTGGTTCTTCATGAAGTTGATGTTGATGAAGAACGGCGTGTCCTTGTCCTTGGCCGCGTCCTCGAGGAACTCGATGCCGGCCTTCTCGACATAGGCGTCGAGATACTTGATGCCGACCTTGCCCTGGTCCGGCGTATCCTCGTCGCCGATGACCTTCCAGTCCTCCTTGGCCTTCTCGCCGGCGTTGCCGGAGAGCGACCCGGTGGTCACCTTCGCAAACATTGCACGAAGCTCCGGGCTCATGTTCTTGTGCCAGGCGGGATCGGGATAGGTGTAGGCGTTGAGGTGGTAGAGGAAGGCGTACTTCATCACGTCGTAGCCCTGGGCATTGGGCAGCGCGTAGTCGGCTTCACCCAGATGCCACTTGCCGGTGAAGTAGGTCTTGTAGCCGGCTTCCTTCAGAACCGAGCCGAGGGTCCATTCGGCCTCCGGCAGTCCGCCGCCCTGGCCCTGGAAGGCCACCGTGGTCATGCCGGAACGGTTCGGAATCCGCCCGGTCTGCATCGCGGCCCGGCCCGGCGTGCAGCTCGGCTGGCCGTAGAAGTTGGTGAAGAACATGCCGTCTTCGGCAAGCTTGTCGAAGTTCGGGGTCGGCATGCCGCGCGCCGCACCGCCGAGATAGGGGCCAAGATCGCCCCAGCCGGTATCGTCGGAGACGATGAACAGAATATTCGGCTTACTCGCGGCGTCCTGGGCGAATGCCGACGTGACGCTTATCGCGCCGACGCCGAGGGCAATCGCCGGTAAGAGGGATAGTGCCTTCCGTTTCATGCTTTGTCTCCGGTTTGGACAGTCTTGCGGGGTGAATCGTGTCATTGCGGCCTCCCTGGTTGTGCGAATTCCTGTTTCGAAAGCCGGCGGCCCGAGGGGTTCGATCAGGAATTCATCGCGTTTGTGTTGCGCCGGATCCGGTCCAGGCGAGTGAGGATCTCGGTTTCCAATTCGCCGAGGAAGTTCCTGTAATCCTCGATCTTCGCGGCGTCCGCGTCAGGCCTGCTCTGCCAGTAGCGAAGCGCCGATGTTGCCTGGTCGTAGTCCTCGCAGACGGATCGGAACGGCGCGTCGCGGCTGTAGAGGCGACGAATCTCCAGCTCGCGCCGCGGATACCGGGCCACGATCGTGTGGACTACCCCCATCGCACCTATCCGCACGTCGCGGATTTGTCCTTGACACCCATCAACCACCCCGCGCCGAGTTCCGTCGTGTGGACTTCGCCGAATGGCTTGGGTAGATTGCTTTCCGCTGATGCAGGTGCATCAATTGCGCGCGCCAGAGAAGTACGAACATGTTCGAACCTCGCGGCGTGGTAAGAAGAACATTGATTCTGCCGTTTCCGCGCCTGCGATGGTGAATGCCGAAAATCCGGCGGCATGTCGGGCATGAGTATCTGGTAGAGACGCTTCAGAGAGCGAATTCCGTCTGGCTCAACGCCTTTGAAGCGGAAGGTCGGTGTTCACGCGCGAGGTCACGGCGGTGCAATCTGAGTTTGTGATCGAAGACTCGCGATCCCGCTCGGCGCCGCCGGCGGACGACATTCGAGCGGAGCTCGAGCGCATCCTCTCCAGCCCCGACCTCCACGCCAGCGACAGGCGGCGGGCTTTTCTCCGCTACGTGGTCGAAGAGACGCTGTCCGGGCGTGCCGACCGCCTGAAAGGCTATACGGTCGCCACCGCCGTCTTCGGCCGCGACGAGACCTTCGACTCGCAGACCGACCCGGTTGTCCGGCTCGAGGCGAGACGGCTCAGGCGTGACCTCGACGGCTATTATGTCGACGCCGGGCAGCATGATCCGGTTCGGATTTCCATTCCCAAAGGCTCGTACATCCCGCATTTCGAGTGGATCGAAGCGGTTCCTCAGCCGCCGGTCGAGGAACCGGCGACCAGTTTGGTGAAATCGGCTGAGCCCGAGGTTGCCGGACCGGGCGCCGCCCGGCTGCGGCATGTCCTGACCGTCGTTGCGATCGTCGCGGTCCTGATCGTCGCCGGGCTGGCCGGCTGGCTTCTGAGAGGCGATGGCGAGGCGCCGGCCCCCGGAGATGCCGACGTTGGCGAGCCAGCCGTGGTGGTCCTGCCGTTCGAGGCGCTCGGCGCGACACAGGACGGCCGCTATCTCGCCGATGGCATCAGTCAGGAGCTGATCGGCGATCTCATGAAGTTCCCGGGATTCCGTTTGTATACGCTGCCGATCGGCTTCTCCGACGGCTCAAGCCCCAAGCCGGTGGCGTTGGGGCGCGATCTCGGGGTCGCCTATGTGGTCAGGGGTATGGTGCGCGACGATACCGACCATGTCCGTGTTTCGGCGCAGCTGTTCGACGCCGCGACAGGCCAGGTCTTGTGGACGGCTGATTTCGACCGGCCTTCGAGCCCGGAATCCCTCATCCGAACACAGACCGAACTGGCCGGGACCATTGCGGCCGAACTCGGTCAGCCCTACGGCGTCGTCACCAAGGACCTCGAGGTCCGGCAGGCGCCCCTCGGCGTGTCCAACATGACGAGCTACGTCTGCGTGTTGCGCGCCTACGGCTACCGAAGGGGTTTCTCGCGCGACGAATTCGACCCCGTCCTTGGTTGTCTGGAGGAGGCCGTCCGCCGCGATCCCGGTTACAGCGATGCCTGGGCGATGCTCGGCTGGATGTACATGGATGCCGGCCGGTTCGGATTCGCGAAGACGGGTGATCTGCAAGCCCAGTATCAGCAAGGCCTCGTCGCCGCCGAGCGGGCGGTCAAGCTGGACCCGGACAATCCGCTCGCCCTCAAGGCGCTCTCGTCGATCAACTATTACATGGGGCATTTCGACGAAGCCGAACGCCTGGCGCGCAAGGCGGTGGAGCTGAATCCCAACGATCCGGACGCCCTCGCACAGCTTGGCTGGCGGCTGGCCGCTCGCGGCAAGTTCGATGAGGGAATCTCCGTTCTCCGGCACGCCATCGAGCGGACGGTGAATCCGCCCGGATGGTATTTCCACTTCGTTGCGATCGACCTCTACCTGAAGGGTGACTATGGTGAGATGCTGAAGGTCGCCGAGCGCTCCGCATCCGATGGTTCCGCGGTGAGCCAGGCGCTGATAGCGATCGCCAGCGCCGAGCTCGGAGATCGTGAGGCGACCAGAGCGGCATTGGACAATCTGCCGAAATCCGGGCCGCTTGCCCGCGATCCGGCGGAATATTTTGCCCGTCACGGCGCCACTGATCGGATCGTCAATGCCCTCGTTACCGGGCTGGAAAAAGCCCGCGCATTCGCGTCGGAAACCTAAGCCGAGGGACCAGTCCGGGAGCGTTACCGGCGGGCGCCGGCGGCGAAAGCCCGCGCCGCCTCCGCGACAACCGTTGCTTGCCCGGCGCGAAGGGCGACCGGGTTGAACCGGACGACGCCGGCCCGGTGGTCGCCGGCCTCGGCATGGATCGCGGGATCGTCGGCAAGCAACGCACGGAGGAAGGCGAGCGCCTGCGATTCGCTGCCGCGGGGGAAGCGGAGTTCGGCCTTCGGCACCGATCCGGTATCGTCGCCGCCGGTGATGACCGTGTCGGCCGATGCAATCGCGGCCAGTCCCTCGGCGATGATGGTGATGTCGGCGAGCCAGCGCTCGTGTCGGGCTTCGTCACCCTCGGCGACGAACAGTTCCAGCGCCGTCAGCAGACCGATGATCTCTTCCTTTCCCGCCTTGCAGGGCCGGCCGATCCCGTGGCGAGGCAGTCCGTCGAGCGCGCTCCGGTCGATCAACCGCGCCGGCGGGTCCCACAATTCGGTGACCACGTCCATGTCGAGTTGCTGGAGCGCCGCCGCGGCGATCAGGTCGCGACGTCCGCACAGGATGCCCGAGGCCTGGGGCCCGCCGATCGCCTTGCCGCCCGAAAAGGCGACGAGATCGGCGCCTTCCGCGATGAAGCGTTTGAGGTTGGCTTGCGGCGGCAGCTCGGCTGCCGCGTCGACGATCACCGGTACGCCGGCCGCATGGGCGACCGCGGCGACCTCGGCGAGCGACGGCAGCGAATCGCGCGTCGCCACATAGTGGACCGCGGCGGTGTTGTCGTTGATGGCGGCGGCGTATTCCCACGGTTCCGCGTCGCGGATGCCCGCGCCGGAGGCGCGATCGGGCAGGCCGACCTCGACCAGCGTGACACCGGTCGTCCTGACGGCGTGGTCATAGCCATTGCGCTGGCTGCGCGAGATGACGACCTGGTTCCTGAGCCCGGATGCGTCGGGGAGGCGGGCCATCGCCGCGGCGCCGAGACCGGTTACGCAGGCGGCGGTGCCGATCAGCAGGCCCGCCGCGGCACCGGAGGTGACATAGCCCGCCTTTGCGCCGGTCAACCCGGCGATGACGCCGGATGCATGGGCCTGGAGCACGGCCATGTCGACGGCGAGGGCGGAAGCTTCCGCCATTGCCTGCGCCACTTCCGGCCGGATGACGCCGCCGGAAAGGCGGGTCAGCGTTCCCGCCGCATTGATGATCGTCGGGATGCCGCGCCGCGCATAGACGGTCACTGCACCATGCCTCGGGCGTCGACCTTGACGGCGCCGAGGACCTTGTCGCCGCGGATGAAGACCACGCGGTCGAACAGGTTGGATACCGGGCAGACATGGTTCGGCGTTATCCGGACGAGGTCGCCGACCGCCGGCTTGTCGGCGAGCTTCGAGATGTCGAGGTAGCCGTGTTCCTCGTTGACCGCATAAACCGGAGCATCGCCCAGCGCATGGACCACGCCGTATCCTTCGAGGCCGAGCAAATCCATGGTCAGGGTCTTGGAACCGGCATCGATCAGCGCACGATCCGCCGTCGGGACGCTGACGACGGTCGACAACACGGTGAAGGCGCAATCATCCCAGTCGCAGGCGCCGGCCGCCATCTCCGCGCGGTCGCAATAGATATAGGTGCCGGCCCGGTATTCGGTCCCGACATCGATTCCCTCGTCGCTCCACATATCCGGAGTGCCGCCAATGCTGATCACCTCGGTCTTCAGACCGGCCGCATCGATCAGGTCGCGCGCCTTGACGAGGAAATCCGCCATCCGGCGCCGCATGCCGGGCGCCGGATAGGTCATCAGTCCCTTATAGGCGATGCCGGGCGTGGCATCGATCTCGCGGGCGAGCGCCAGCGCCTCCTCGGGAGATTGGGCGCCATTCCGCTCGCCGCCCGTGTCGCACTCGACCAGCACGCCGATATCGGCACCGGCTTGGCGTCCGGCCTCGCCCAGGCCCCTGACGACAACCGAATTGTCAGCGACGACCGTCATCTTGACCCGCTTCGCGAGCGCCGCGAGCCGTCTCAATTTCGAGGCGCCGACGATGTTGAAGGTGAGCAGCAGATCGTCGATCCCAGCTTCGGCCATCACCTCGGCTTCGCCGAGCTTCTGCACCGTGATGCCCCTGGCGCCGAGGGCGATCTGGTAGCGGGCGAGAGCCGCCAGCTTGTGGGTCTTGATATGGGGGCGGTTGGCGATGCCGATTGCGTCGCATCTTTCCTGCCAGCGCCTGAGGTTGCGATCGACAATGTCGATGTCGATCACCGGCACCGGCGTCTCGAGCTCGTCGATACTCATGCCGGCGGCCTCGAAGGTGAAGAAGTCGAGAATGTCCATTGGTGTCAATCCGGATTGAGGCGGAAGTCGGCGCCCTCGGGCAGGATCTGGCCACCGTCGACGACGATGGTCGTTCCGGTAACATACTCGGCGTCGTCTGACGCGAAATAGAGGAATGCGTTGGCGATGTCGCGCGGGGTGCCGAGGCGGCCGAGCGGGACGGCATCCTCCATCGACTTGATGAAGCTCGCGCTGCGGTGGGCCTTCATGCCTTCGGTCAGGATGTTTCCCGGCTCGACGCCGTTGACGGTGATGCCGTAGCCGGCGAATTCGAGCGCCGCCGACTTGATGAAGCCGTTGATGCCGGCCTTGGTGGCCGAATAGTGGCCATGGCCGGGGCTGGTGACCCGCGGACCGGTGATCGACGACGTGAAGATCATCCGCCCGCTCTTCTGGGCCTTCATCGGGGGAAGTGCCGCCTGCGCCGCCAGGAAGGTCCCCTTGAGATTGACGGCCATCACCGAGTCCCATTCCTCGGCGCTGGTATTCTCGATCAGCGTCCAGGGGTAGATGCCGGCATTCTGGACGAGGATGTCCAGACGGCCGAATGCGTCGAGTGTCTCGGCGACGATCGCCTCCGCGTCCTCCTTGCGGCTGGCATCGGCTTCCAGGAAGCGCGCCCCGAGGCGCTCGGCGGTGGCGGTGCCGGCGCCGACCTCGGTATCGCCGATCATCACGCTTGCGCCTTCCTCGATGAAGCGCTCCGCAATTCCCTCGCCGATGCCGCGTGCCGCGCCGATGACGATCGCGATCTTGCCTTCGAGGCGCCCAGTCATGCTTTGTCCCGTTCGTTTCCGGCTAGAGGTAGTACCGCCTGACCGTATTCTTCATCGTGTCGAGCAGCACTGCGGCCAGCACCAGCCCGCCCTGGATCATCTGTGTGTAATGCGGCGGCATGCCCATGACGTTGATCGCCGTCTGGATCGACGACAGCAGCAGGACGCCGGCGAAGACGCCGGACAGCCGGCCCGAGCCGCCCTTGAGGCTGACGCCGCCGATGACGACCGCGGCGAAGGCCTGGAAGAGCATGCCGATGCCGAGATTGGCCGTGGCGCCGGCGGTGCGCGAGGCGAGCAGCCAGCCGGCGAAGCCGGCGAGCATTCCCGACAGGATGAACGATGCCATGACGATCGCCCCGACCCGGATGCCGGCCCGATAGGTCGCGGTCTCGTTGCCGCCGATCATGGTGAGGTGGCGGCCGAACGGGGTCTTGGCGAGGATGAAGGCGAAGACGATATAGACCAGGATCAGCATCCAGGCGAGCAGCGGAATGCCGAGGATCTGGTCGACCGCCATGACGCGCATCGCATCCGGAAGGCCATAGACCGAGCGGCCGCCGGACAAGGCCACGACCAGGCCGCGGGCCCAGATATAGGAAGCCAGGGTGACGATGAATGCGTTGATGCCGAGACGGACCACGAGGGTGCCGTTGACGGTTCCGACGATGGCGCCGACCGCCAGCGCAATCAGCAGCGACACCGGGAAGTAGAGCCATCCCGGCTCCAGCACGATGCCGCCACCGGCGCCGCCCGTGCCGAACATCAGCGCGATGACCATCGCCGCGAGCGCCATGACCGATTCGATCGAAAGGTCCATGTGGCCGGCGATCAGCGTCAGCGAGAGACCGACGGCGATGATGCCGATGAACGTCGAGTTCTGCAGGATGTTGAGGAATATGCCGATCTGCAGGAAGTCGGGGATCGTCAGCGAAAAGACGGCGAGAACGATCGCAAGGACGAACCAGACGAGATTGTCGAGGACGAACTCGAAGGCCGCGCGGCGCCGCGGCGGCATCTCGGACGTGCTGTGGGGGGCGGTAGCGGATTGAGTGGTCATGGCCGTCGATCGATCGGATGGGTGGAGCGGGGGCCGAAGCCCCTGCTCCGGATTTGTGATGGCTACTTGACCGACATTACCGGCTCGCTCGGGGGCTTCAGGTTGCCCCAGAACTTCGGATCGTCGACATTGTCCTTGGTGATCGCGGCACCCGGGATCTTGATGTTCGGACCCCAGTCCTCGATCGTCAGGACGGATTCGAGGCCGGTGACGTCATAGGTGCCGGGCTCGATCTTCTCCTTGTTGACGACCTTGTCGGCAAACATCGCCAGCGCAGCAGCCTGGGCGTACATCGGCTGCTCGACCTCGACCTGTTCCCATCCCTTGCGGATGAGGTCGAGACCGACCGGCGCACCATTCGACGAAACCAGCATGACATCGCCCGGCTTCTTGCCCTGCGCCTCGAGCACCGCGGCCACCGCAACCGCGAGATGGGCGGCGTGGACGAAGATCAGGTCAATGTCCGGATTGGTCAGGAGCTGGTCCTGGGCGATGTTGCCGGCGTTGGTGGCTTCCCACTGCATGGCCGGATGGGTGATGATGGTGACGTCGGGATTGGCCGCCATCTTCTCCTCGAAGCCCTGCTGGATCTCGAGGGTATAGGGATCGCCGGGATCGCCGAGGATCTGGAGCACCTTGCCCTTGGCCGAACCGTATTTCTCGGTGAGCAGGCGGGTGATCTGCTCCGCGGCGACATGGCCGATCTCGACCGTGCCGGCCACCGACGTGAAGTCCGACGGCGTCGAGGTGATCTGCCGGTCGAAGATCATGACCGGGATACCGGCGGCGCGCATCTTCTCGATGCCGGTCTTGGCGGCGTCGAAATCGACGGCCGCGAGGATCACCGCGGAGGGCTTCAGGTTGATCACGTCGTCGATCTGGCTGAGCTGGAGGTCGGTGCGGTTCTGGCCGTCAAGCGCGACGACCTCGTAGCCGACATCGCCCATGAACTTGGTGATCGCGTCGATCGAGCCGGTCTGGAATTCGTCGAGCAGCGTTGGCACCAGATAGTAGATCTTGCCTTTCATGTCCGCGGCCGCCGCGGCGGTGACCGCCGTTGCGGCCAGCGCGATCGCCAGGATCGCACCCGTAATGGAACGCAGTAGTGTCTTCATGTTCCTGCTCCGGTTTCCGGTTGGTTTGCCAGCCCCTTGGCGACGCGTTCGATGCCGCCGGTGATCATGTGCACGACTTCGTCGGGGCTGGTTTGAGAAGTCAGGACGTCACCGGCAACAACTCCCTGGCGCAGGACGACGATGCGATCGGCGACCGCGAAGGCCTGCGCCATCACATGGGTGATGATCATCACGCCGATTCCGCGCTGGCGGACGCGTTCGACCATCTCCAGGCCGCGACGGGTCTGTTCGACGCCGAGCGCGGCAAAAGGTTCGTCGAGCAGCACGAGCTTGCCGCCCCAGTGGACGAAGCGATTGAGCTCGATGGCCTGTCGCTGTCCGCCGGAGAGATGCTCGACATTGACCCTGAGCGACGGGATGTTGGTGCCGCCCTCCTCGAGGGCCCTGGCCGTCTCCGCTTCCATGTCGCGCTGCCGCAGGATCGGGATGCCGAGGATCTTGCGGGTCAGCTCGCGGCCCATGAAGAAGTTCGACACGACATCGACATTGGTGCACAGCGACAGGTCCTGGTAGACGGTCTCGATCCCGGCTTCCTTGGCGTCGGCCGGCGATTCGAAATGCCTTTCCTTGCCCTCGAAGATGATCTTGCCGGACGATGCCGGCTGGCCGCCGGCGATGATCTTGACGAGGGTCGATTTGCCGGCTCCGTTGTCGCCGAGAAGGGCGACGACCTCACCGCCACTGACGTCGAAGCTGACTCCCCGCAGCGCCTCGATGGCGCCGAAGTTCTTGCGGATATCCTCGAGACGGAGAAGGGGGGTCTGGTCGGTCATGCAGCTCTCGCCTTGCCGATATCGCGCATGATCGGGTCGCGGTCGGCGCGGTCTTCGTTCTGGGTGAACAGGATGCCGAAACGGGGCGACAGGACGCCCGAAACGGCAAGCGCGGCGGCGCCCCTGAGCACCGCGTCCTGGCCGGCCGGCGACGAGATCAGCCGCTCCGCGCGTCGATTGCCGCGGGCGGCGACCGAATTCGGCAGCGGCGAAGCCGCCTCGATCAGCTTGGCCAGGAGGTTGTTGGGCGCGAGCCCGCCGAGGATGATGGTGGCCGGGTCGAACAGGTTTTCGATCGTCACCACGGCCGATTGCAGGATCGGGGCGACCTCCTCGAGCCATGCCGCTTCGCCGATGTCGCCGGACCGCCGTTCGTAGGCCTCGAGGGAAAGATAGCGTTCGAGGCAACCGCGGTTGCCACATGGACACGGATCGCCGCCGGGAATGGCTGGTATGTGTCCAATCTCACCGGCATTTCCCCATGCGCCCCGCAGGGCGACACCGTCATGGACCATGCTGCCGCCGAGGCCGACGCCGAAGTAAAGGTAGTAGAAGTCGCGGAACCGGTTGCCGAGGCCGTAAAGGTGCTCGCCATGCGCCGCGGCGGAGAGATCGACCTCGATGAAGGCGGGAAGCCGGGTTGCGGTGGCCAGCCGGTCGCGGACCGGCACGTCCTTCCAGCCCTGGAGCGTCGTCGGACCGACGAAGCTCATCGATTCCACGCCGAACGGTCCGGGCATCGCCATTCCGACGCCGAGCATGCGACCCTCCGGCCGCAGTGCCGACAGGCCGGCGACCAGCGTCTCGATTTCCCTGAAGGCGGTATCGGGATCGACGTGGGGGAGCGCATGCTCGTCGCGGCCGATGATCTCGCCGGCGAGATTGATCAGCGCCGCCTCTATCCCGCGCGGAGTGACATGGAGGCCAATGGCGAAGCCGCCTTCCGGATCGAGTTCCAGTGTGCTGGCCGGCGAGCCGCGTCCGCGCGGTTCTTCGCGGCGGGCCAGCAGAAAGCCCTGTTCCTCAAGCTCGCGGATGATGTTCGAGACGGTCTGGATGGTCAGTCCGACGCGCTTGGCGATGGCGGCGCGGGTGATCGGTCCGTGGAGCCGGATCGTCTCCAGAACGATCCGCCGATTATACGGCCGGCCGAACTCCTGATTGGTACCGCGCAACACCATTCTTGCGGGAGCCCCGTTTGACCCGATCCCGCCATCATGTCGGCTAACAAATGTTAATGCAAATGGAATTAATAAATCACATCGCGTGTTCCGCGGGCTGTATTCTTGGCGGCTGTTCGCTTTCCAATGGGAACTCCGGAAGGCGAGAGTGGTTCAGCGCCGCGGTCACGGCGCCTGGTCCGCCCAATACGTTGAGCGAAAAGCCTCATGCGGGGACGCTACGTGGTGCACGCGGCGGCCGGAGTCGGTAGAATGCCGTGTCTGCGTCGCCAATCTGGTACCGGCGTTGACAGGCCTCTCCAGGCGGCCGGCCCGCCGGCCCCCCGGATTTCGAGGTCAATTGGGAGGAAATACCTTTGCCGGCCCGTATCTTTGTGCCGAGGGATTCTGCCGCCGTAGCCGTCGGCGCGGACAGCGTCGCCCGCGCCTTCGCCGACGCCGCCGCTCGCCGCGGGATCGATCTCGAGATCGTCCGGACCGGCTCGCGCGGCCTCTACTGGGCCGAGCCGATGGTCGAGGTCGAGACGCCCGGCGGTCGCGTCGCCTACGGCCCGGTCGGGGACGGCGACGTCGAAGCGCTGCTCGATGCGGGCATCCTCGACGGTGGCGCGCATCCGACTCGGCTCGGGCCGACCGACGCGATCCCCTGGTTGCAGCGGCAGACCCGGTTGACCTTCGCCCGCTGCGGCGTGATTGACCCGCTGGCGTTGGATGCATACCGGTCGCTCGGCGGCTATCGCGGTCTGTCCCGCGCGCTTTCGCTGGGAGCGGAAGCAACGATCGCCGAGGTCGAGGCGTCGGGTTTGCGCGGTCGCGGCGGGGCCGGCTTCCCGACCGGCCGGAAATGGCGCACGGTCGCCGAGGCGCAGGCGGAGCGGAAATATATCGTCTGCAATGCCGACGAGGGTGATTCCGGGACATTCGCCGACCGGATGCTGATGGAAGGCGACCCGTTCCTGCTGATCGAGGGGATGACGATTGCCGGCTTCGCGGTCGGGGCGTCGAAGGGCTTCATCTACATCCGCTCGGAATATCCCGATGCGATCGCGACGCTCGACGCGGCGCTGGCGGCGGCGAGGCGGGCGGGGCTTCTCGGACCGCGTGCCGGTGACGGCGGGGTCGCCTTCGATATCGAGATCAGGGTTGGCGCGGGGTCCTACGTCTGCGGCGAGGAGACCGCGTTGCTCGAAAGCCTCGAGGGGCGGCGCGGCGTGGTCCGTGCCCGCCCGCCGCTTCCGGCCCACAAGGGTGCCTTCGGCAAGCCGACGGTGGTCAATAATGTCCTGAGTTTCGCCGCGGTCCCGTTCATCCTTCAGGAAGGGGCGAGCGCCTATGCGGATCTGGGCATTGGCCGGTCGCGCGGAACGATGCCGATCCAGCTCGCCGGCATGGCGAGGTATGGCGGTCTGTTCGAGACCGGCTTCGGTATGACGCTGGGCGAGCTGGTGGACGACATCGGTGGCGGTACATGGAACGACCGGCCGGTCAGGGCTGTCCAGGTCGGCGGGCCGCTCGGCGCCTATTTCCCGCGCGCCCTGTTCGACACGCCTTTCGACTATGAGGCCTTCGCCGCCCGCGACGGCCTGATCGGCCACGGCGGCATCGTCGTCTTCGACGACAGCGTCGACATGGCACGCCAGGCACGGTTCGCGATGGAATTCTGTGCGCTGGAATCCTGCGGGAAATGCACGCCCTGCCGGATCGGCTCGACCCGTGGTGTCGAGACCATCGACAGGATCCGCGATGGCGTGGCGCGGGGAGCCAGCGTCACCATTCTCGAAGACCTCTGCAACACGATGAAATACGGGTCTCTCTGTGCACTTGGCGGTTTCACGCCCTATCCTGTTATGAGTGCGCTCACGCATTTCCCGGAAGATTTCGGCCTCGAGGCCGAAACGACCGCGGCACAGTAGGAGGAAGCCTCATGTCTCTCGTCACCGAGATCGACTACGGCACGCCGCGGTCGACCACCGCCGAGACGGTCACGCTGACCATAGACGGCCGGACCGTTGCCGTGCCCCGCGGCACGTCGGTCATGCGCGCGGCGATGGAGATGGGGACGGAAATCCCGAAGCTCTGTTCCACCGACATGCTGGAATCCTTCGGCTCGTGCCGGCTCTGCCTCGTCGAGATCGAGGGGCGGAACGGCACGCCATCCTCCTGCACCACTCCGGTCGAGGAAGGCATGGTGGTCAGGACGCAGACCGACCGGCTGAAGCGCCTCCGCCGCGGTGTGATGGAGCTCTACATCTCCGACCATCCGCTCGACTGCCTCACTTGTGCCGCCAACGGCGATTGCGAATTGCAGGACATGGCCGGCGCGGTCGGGCTTCGCGAGGTCCGTTACGGTTACGAGGGCGACAAGCATCCGGCTCCGGCCAAGGACGTCTCGAACCCCTATTTCACCTATGATCCGGCAAAATGCATCGTCTGTTCGCGCTGCGTGCGCGCCTGCGAGGAGGTGCAGGGCACCTTTGCCCTGACCATCGCCGGGCGCGGCTTCGGCTCGGTCGTTTCGCCGGGAATGGAAGAGCCGTTCCTCACTTCGGAATGCGTCTCCTGCGGCGCCTGCGTCCAGGCCTGCCCCACGGCGACGCTGACCGAGAAGTCGATCATCGAGATCGGCCAGCCCGAGCATTCGGTCGTGACCACCTGCGCCTATTGCGGGGTCGGCTGCACGTTCAAGGCCGAGATGCGCGGCGACGAGGTCGTCCGGATGGTCCCCTACAAGGATGGCAAGG
This sequence comes from Bauldia sp., assembly GCF_020442045.1. Classification (GTDB taxonomy): domain Bacteria; phylum Pseudomonadota; class Alphaproteobacteria; order Rhizobiales; family Kaistiaceae; genus Bauldia. The sequence goes on from NZ_JAGRLA010000049.1 coordinate 15,858, forward strand.
CCAATCGCGGCCACTCCTGCGTCAAGGGACGCTTCGCCTGGGGCTATACCAACCACAAGGACCGCATCCTCAACCCGATGATCCGCGAGCGGATCACCGATCCGTGGCGCGAGGTTTCGTGGGAGGAGGCGATCGGCCGCGTCGCCAGCGAATTCAGGCGGATCCAGGAGGCCCATGGGAGGGGCTCGATCGGCGGCATCACCTCGTCGCGCTGCACCAACGAAGAGACCTTTCTCGTCCAGAAGCTCGTCCGCGCCGGCTTCGGCAACAACAACGTCGACACCTGCGCGCGCGTCTGTCACTCACCGACCGGCTACGGTCTCAAGACGACCTTCGGCACCTCGGCCGGGACGCAGGATTTCGACTCGGTCGAGCAATCCGACGTCATCATGGTGATCGGCGCCAATCCGACCGACGGCCATCCGGTCTTCGCCTCGCGGATGAAGAAGCGCCTGAGGGCCGGCGCAAAGCTGATCGTTGTCGACCCCCGGCGCATCGATCTCGTCCGCACCCCCCATGTCGAGGCGGCGCATCACCTGCCGCTCAGGCCGGGCACCAACGTCGCCGTCCTCGATGCCATCGCCCATGTTGTCGTCACCGAGGGCCTCGTCGACGAGGCTTTCGTGCGGGAGCGCTGTGAATGGGATGCGTTCCAGGAATGGGCATCCTTCGTCAGCGAGCCGCGCAACAGTCCGGAAGAGGTCGAGAAGCTCTCCGGCGTGCCGGCGGAGACGATCCGGGGAGCCGCGCGGCTCTACGCGACCGGTGGCAACGCCGCGATCTACTATGGCCTCGGCGTCACCGAGCACAGTCAGGGTTCGACCACGGTGATGGCGATCGCCAACCTTGCGATGGCGACCGGCAATATCGGCCGGCCCGGCGTCGGCGTGAATCCGCTGCGCGGCCAGAACAACGTGCAAGGCTCGTGCGACATGGGTTCTTTCCCGCACGAGCTGCCCGGGTACCGGCATGTCTCGGACGAAACGACCCGCTCGGTCTTCGAAGCGCTGTGGGGCCGTCCGGTCGATGGCGAGCCGGGACTGCGCATCCCGAACATGCTCGACGGCGCTGTCGATGGTTCCTTCAAGGGCGTCTACATCCAGGGCGAGGACATTCTCCAGTCGGATCCGGATACACGCCACGTTGCCGCCGGGCTTGCCGCGATGGAATGCGTCGTCATCCACGACCTCTTCCTCAACGAGACCGCCGCCTATGCCCACGTCTTCCTTCCGGGCTCGACGTTTCTGGAGAAGAACGGCACCTTCACCAACGCCGAGCGGCGGATCCAGCCCGTCCGCAAGGTGATGGCGCCCCGCAACGGATTGGAGGACTGGCAGGTCACCATGGCGATCGCCAATGCCATGGACCTGACCATGGACTACGCGCACCCGTCGGAGATCATGGAGGAGATTGCGGCGCTGACGCCGACCTTCGCCGGTGTCTCCTTCGAGAAGCTCGACCGGCTGGGTTCGATCCAGTGGCCATGCAACGAGGCGTCGCCGGACGGCACCCCGGTGATGCATGTCGGCGGCTTCGTCCGCGGCAAGGGCCGCTTCGTCGTCACCGAATATATCCCGACCGACGAGCGCACCGGGCCGCGTTTCCCGCTGCTCCTGACCACCGGCCGGATCCTTTCGCAATATAATGTCGGCGCCCAGACCCGGCGGACGGCGAACACGGTCTGGCACGAGGAAGACCGGCTGGAGATCCATCCGCATGACGCCGAACAGCGCGGCATCAGGGATGGCGACTGGGTCCGCCTGGCAAGCCGTGTCGGCGAGACGACCTTGCGCGCGACGCTGACCGAGCGGGTCGCGCCGGGGGTCGTCTACACGACCTTCCATCACCCCGACACGCAGGCCAATGTGGTCACCACCGACTATTCGGACTGGGCGACCAATTGCCCCGAATACAAGGTGACGGCCGTCCAGGTGGCGCCTTCGAACGGTCCCTCCGGCTGGCAGCAGGAATATGAGGCGCTGGTTCGCGAGAGCCGGCGCATCGCGGTGTCGGAGCCGGCGGAGTGAAGCCGGTGGTCGAATCCTCGCGGATCGTCGAAACCGTGTGCTGGCGCCGTGGCGAGCACGCGGCGGCAGGGAGGGCGGTCCCGGAAGAGGCGGCGGTGGCCCTCACCTATGACGGTTCGACCCATGCGGTGATGATGGCGACCCCGGCCGATCTCGAGGACTTCGCGATCGGCTTTTCCCTGACCGAGGGCGTCGTCGGGTCTCCGGCCGAGATCGAGACGATCGAGGTCGTCGAGGAAGATGCCGGTATCGAGCTGCGCATGCGCCTGGCCGAGCCGGGCGCCACTGCCCTCGCAGCGCGGCGCCGCTTCCTTGCCGGGCCGGTCGGCTGCGGTCTCTGCGGTATCGAGTCCCTGAACGAGGCGCTGCGGCCGGTGCCGACGGTCGATGGCGGGGCGGCGGTTTCCTACCATACGATCCTTGGTGCGCTCGCCGGCCTGCGCGGCGGGCAGCCTCTCCATCGCGAAACGCATGCCGTCCATGCCGCGGCATTCTGGCGGCGGGACGGTGAAATGGTGGCCGTACGGGAGGACGTCGGACGCCACAATGCTCTGGACAAGCTGGCCGGCGCGCTGGCGACCGAGGGGGTGCCGACGGCGGACGGCTTCATCCTGATGACAAGCCGGGTTTCCGTGGAGCTTGTCCAGAAGGCGGCGATGATCGGGGTATCCATGCTGGTCGCGGTTTCAGCCCCGACGGCGCTCGCCATCCGGATCGCGGAGGCGGCTGGCATGACCATCGCCGCCGTCGCGCGGGACGATGGCTTCGAGGTCTTTTCCCACCCGGATCGTGTCATCGGCGCGAAGGTCGGTGATGCAGTCCGCTAAGCTGGTCTATATGGCGAACCAGATCGGCAGGTTCTTCGTCACCGAGGATCGTGCCACGGCCGTGAGCGGCATCGCCGATCACCTTCGCAAGTTCTGGGATCCGCGGATGCGGGCCGAGATCGTTGCCTGTCTGGAAGCGGGCGGAGAGGACCTCGATCCGGCGGTCCGCGAAGCGATCGCTGAATTGTCCGAGGATGCGCCGCCGGGCGAGCGCTGACGCGCCGCTCGCGTCGCTTTAGCTCGATTCCATCAGGGCGTCGAACGTACCGGTGCTGCGGCGGTCGTTGGCATAGTCGGTGTAGTAGGCGCGCTTCGCCTCATACATCCGCATGTCGGCCCGGTTGATGACGGCTTCAAGCCGTTCGCCGGCCTTGCCCGTCGCGGCGCCCATCGAGAGGCTGAGGCGCACGCCCGAATAATACTGGTTGTTCAGATCGACCAGGCGGTCGATGTCCGCGACCACCGTCTCGGCGTCCGCCTCGTCGACGCCCGGCAGCAGCACGGCGAACTCGTCGCCACCGATGCGCGCGGCGCAATGCGGCTTCGCGATCGCCTTGCCGAGAACCTCCCCGACACGGCGCAACAGGGCGTCGCCGGCCCCGTGCCCCCATTGGTCGTTGGCGGCCTTCAGGCCGTTGAGGTCGACCATGATGACCGTGACGGGTCGGAGCCCCTTGCGATCGATCCTGTTCAATTCCTCGACATAGAAGGAGCGATTGAAGAGCTTGGTCAACACGTCGTGGGTGCCGAGATATTCGAGATAGACCTCGGCCTTCTTGCGCGCCGTGATGTCGGTCAGCCCGACCTGTATGAGCGACCAGTCGTCCTCGTGGCCCGGAAGCACCGAGAACTGCATCAGGACATGCACCTCGCTGCCGTCGAGAGCGTAGTTGAGCACCTCGCGCCGCTGGAACAGCTTTCCGTCCCACAGGTCGATAAGCTGCTCGCGGAAATGGACCTGCATGTCGTCGCGGAAGACATCGTCGATCCGATGCATGAGGGTCGGCTTGTCCGGCGCCTGGAAGAGCTCGAGCGTCTGGCGGTTCACGTCGAGGACGCGAATCTCGCTCATGCAGCGTTGCACGAATTCCGGATGGACGTCCGTGAACACCCGCAGGTCCTCGATCCCGAGATCGCGGAGTTCGTCGAGCAGCTGCTTGATGGAGCTGAAATCCTCGACCCAGAGAGACACCGGAGAATGCTCGAAGAGACCGCGCGCATATTGCTCGCTCTCCATCTGCCGGCGATGCGCCGTTTCGCGCTCGGTCACGTCCTCGATGGCGAGAAGGACCCGGTCCCAGCTCTCCTCGTGTCCAGGCAGGATCTGGCCGGTCAGGCGAATGTCGATCCGTCGTCCGGACAGGCTGTAGTTGACGAGGTTACAGCCGAATTCGGCCCGTCCCTCCCAAAGCTGGCAGAGCTCCTCGACATAGGTCGCGAACATCTCGTCACGCAGGATCCGGTCGAGATTGGCGACGAGGTCGTCGAGGTCGGACGCCTCGAACAGCGCCAGGGTCTTCCGGTTGACCTTGAGGACCCGGATCGCGGCGGCGCAGTCCGCGGCCCGTTGCGGATCGGCCTCGAGATATTCCCTGAGCGACGTGACGCCCTGGCGCCGCCACTGGTCGAACTGCTTCCTGACCCCGCTGAAATCCTCAAGCCAAAGGGATACCGGGGCAAGGTCGAACATTCCCGCATCGCTGTCGTCGGTATGTTGACCGGGCATGGGTTTTGGTCCCTGCACGCGCAGATTGATCCGAGGACCAACACATCCCATCGAATCCCATACCAAACGGTAAACTCTAAAATTCTACGCGAACGGGAGACCTCCCGCCGAGCCGTGCTATCGTCGCCGCCCGCTCAATCGCAGGAGGAAGATAGTGATGGCTATGCTCAAGGTGGTCGAGGTTCTGGCCGAGTCGAAGAAAAGCTGGGACGACGCGGCTCAGGTCGCCGTGACCAACGCCGCGAAAACGGTGCGCAAGATCAGGTCGATCAACATCGTGAACATGCAGGCGACGGTCAACGGCAAGGGCAAGATCGACAGCTACCGGATCAACGCCAAGATCACGTTCGAGCTGGACTGATCCCCGGCATTGATGCCGGCGCGGTGGCGGTCGGTCAGCGCCGCCAGGCTGATCGATCGGCGATATATGATTGCAGCCACCGCGCCGTCCGCAGCAGCTCGCCGTCTTCGCCGTGGCGTCCGACGAGCTGCACGCCGATGGGCAGGCCGTTGGCGCTTTCCAGCAGCGGAAGCGTGATCGCGGGCAGCCCGCAAAGGGACCAGAGATTGTTGAAGGCCGAGTTGCCCGTCGACTCGAGACCGTGCGGTGCCGCGCCGGGCGCCGCCGGCGTGACGATCGCGTCATAGCGCTCGAAGAGATGGTCGAGTTCGGCCTTGATCTCGGCCTGGCGGTCCAGGGCGTCGAGATAGTCGACCGCCGGAATGGTCCGGCTATCCTCGATCATCGTCCGCATGAAGTCGCTCAACTGGCCGGCGCCACGATCGTGATAGGGCCCATAGGTGCGGGCGATGCCGACGTTGGTCAGCGTCATCAGCACCTGGTCGCTGTCCTCGATGCGGTCGGTCAACGGAACCTCCTCGCAGCGATCGGCGAGCTTGCCGATGAGGTCCGCGAACCCGGCCTGCGTATCCACCTCGGCAAGATCCCAGCTCATCGTCTTCACGAAGGCGAGGGACGGTGTGGCGGGTGGTTCTGTCAATGCCGTGTCGAGAAGATGGGGGCGCGCGAGTGCGCGCGTGGCCCGGTCGCGGGGATCGTATCCGGCGAGCGCGTCGACGATCAGCGCCGCGTCGGGGACGCTGCGGGCAAACACTCCGGCGGTGTCGAGGGGCGGTGCCTGCGGCAGGATTCCGGTTCGCGGAATGAGTCCGAAGCTCGGCTTGAAACCGACGACGCCGCAAAAGGATGCGGGACGGATCACCGATCCGTTTGTCTGCGTACCGATCGCCAGAGGCGCCATTCTGGCGCCGACGGCGGCGGCCGAACCGGAAGACGAGCCGCCCGGCGTGTGTTCCCGGTGATGGGGGTTGCGGGTGCCGCCCGGGTGTCGGGCGCCGAGCTCGGTGGTGACCGTCTTGCCGAGGATCACCGCGCCGGCTTCCTTCAATCGCGCGACGACCACCGCATCCTCGGCCGGTCGCCGGCCGGCGTCGAGCGGCGTGCCGTTCTCGGTCGGCAGGTCCGAGGTGTCGACAATGTCCTTGATCGCCACGGCGACGCCATGCAGCGACCCGATCTGGTCCCCCGACGCCCGTCTTGCGTCACATGCCTCGGCCTGGGCGAGGGCGGATTGCGGCTGGAGATGGACGAAGGCGCCGATTTCGGGCTCGCGTTCGGCGATCCGTTCGAGCAGCGCTCCGACGTAGGAAACCGCGGCAAGGTCGCCGCGCGCCATCATATCGCGCGCGGCAATTGCATCGAGATCGGCAAGGTCGTTTGGCATTGGCATCCACCGCTCAGTCAGGATGACCTGACGACAAGCGGACGACCATACACAGAATCGCGGTTGCCACGAAACGTGTGCCGGCCCGGCCCGTGAATGACCTAGCGATCGGTCCGCAGGTCGACTCCTCTCAGTCGCAACGCATTGCCGATTACCGAGACCGACGACAGGCTCATCGCCGCCGCGGCGATGATCGGCGAAAGCAGGATGCCGAAGATCGGATAGAGAACGCCGGCGGCAAGCGGCACGCCGAGGGAATTGTAGACGAAGGCGAAGAACAGGTTCTGGCGGATGTTGTGCATCGTCGCGGTTGCCAGGCGGCGGGCGCGCACGATGCCGCCAAGATCGCCGGACATCAGCGTCATGCCGGCGCTTTCGACGGCGATGTCGGCGCCCGCGCCCATCGCGATCCCGACATCCGCCTGGGCGAGAGCCGGCGCGTCGTTGACGCCGTCGCCGGCCATCGCGACCTTGGCGCCCGACTTCTGCAGATCGGCGATGATGCGGCTTTTGTCCTCCGGCAGGACTTCCGCGTGGATCGCGTCGATTCCGAGCGCCTTGCCGACCGCTTCGGCGGTCGTCTTGTTGTCGCCCGTTGCCATGATAACCTTCAGGCCGGCCCCGTGCAGGGCGCCGATCGCATCGGCGGTGGTCTCGCGGATCGGATCGGAGACGGCCAGTATCCCGGCGAGCTTGCCGTCGACCGCGACGAAGATGACGGTCTCGCCATTCGCCCGTCGAAGGCTGACCGACCCGGCGAGCTGTCTGGTCGGGATATGCTCCGAGTCCATCAGGCGGCCGTTGCCGATGATCACGGTCCGATCCTCGACGGTCCCCCGGATGCCCTGGCCGGACATCGCCTCGAACTCCGCCGCCTTCTGGACGGCAACGCCCCGCTCGCGCGCAGCGTCGACGACGGCACTGGCAAGCGGATGCTCGCTGGTGGCTTCGAGCGTCGCCGCGATCCTGAGCAGGCTGGCCTCGGGGAAGCCGGACACCGCCTCGATGCCGATCAGCGTCGGCTTGCCCTCGGTCAGCGTGCCCGTCTTGTCGACGACGACGGTATCGACCGACGCGAGCCGCTCCAGCGCTTCGGCGTTGCGGATGAGAACGCCGGCCTGGGCTCCCCGCCCGGTGGCGACCATGATCGAGATCGGAGTCGCCAGCCCGAGGGCGCAGGGACAGGCGATGATCAGGACGCTTACCGCCGCGACCAGCGCATAGGCGAGGGCCGGCGGCGGCGCGAGGAACAGCCAGAAGAAGAAGGCAATGACCGCGACCAGGATGACGCCCGGGACGAAATAGGACGAAACCCGGTCGGCCAGTCCCTGGATGGGAGCCCGGGAGCGCTGCGCCTCGGCCACCATCGCGACGATGCGCGCCAGCGTGGTTTCCGCGCCGGTGCGGTCCACCGTCATGTCGAAGCTGCCGCTGGTATTCTGCGTGCCACCGGTGACGCGGTCGCCCTCACCCTTTTCGACCGGCACCGGCTCTCCGGTCAGCAGCGATTCATCGACCGCGCTCTTGCCTTCGACGACTGCGCCGTCGATCGGGATCCTGTCGCCCGGACGGACGCGCAGCACGTCGCCGACGCCGACGGTCTCGAGCGCGACCGTCTCGGTGGAGCCGTCCGCCGCGACCCTTATCGCCGTCTTGGGCGAGAGGTCGAGCAGCGCGCGGATCGCTCCGCCGGTCTTCGCCCTTGCGTTGAGCTCGAGCACCTGCCCGAAAAGGACGAGCGCGGTGATGACGGCGGCCGATTCGAAATAGACCGGCACCAGGCCATGCCCGTCCCGCATCGCTTCCGGAAAGAGGTCCGGGAGGAAGACGGCCACGACGCTGTAGAGGAACGCCGCTCCTGTGCCGACCGCGATCAGCGTGAACATGTTGAGATTGCCGGTCCGGAACGAGGCGGCACCGCGCTTGAAGAACGGCCAGCCGCCGTAGAGGACGGCCGGGATGGCCAGGACCAGTTGCAGCAGCTGCTTGTCGTGCGGATCGAGGAAGGGCAGGAGGTCAAGGCCGAAGAAATGGTTGGCCATGTCCAGGACGAGGAGGATCGTGGCAAGTGGCGCGGCGATCATCAGCCGCCGCTTCATGTCGATCAGCTCGGGATTGGGACCCTCGTCGCCGGTCGCCACCATCGGCTCCAGCGCCATCCCACAGATCGGGCAGTCGCCCGGACCGTCCTTGATGACCTCGGGATGCATCGGGCAGGTGTAGGGCGTGCCCTCGGGAACCGGCCCGGCGGGCGCCTTTCCGGCGTGATGCGAATGTCCACCGGCGTGGTGCTTTTCCAGGTAGTGCGCCGGTTCCGCGGCGAACTTCGCGCGGCAGCCTTCGGAACAGAAGTGATAGGTGACGCCTTCGTGTTCGTGGCTGGGCTTCCCGGCATCGGGATCGACCGACATGCCGCAGACCGGATCGATCGCCGTCTTCTTCGTATCTTCGTCGGTCTGCGTGTGATGTTCGTTCATGTCCGTAATACTTTCCGGGAGATGCAATATACCCCCCTAGGGTATAAGTGGCCGCGACGCAATCCGCAACCGGCCCGTGGCGGAACGAAGCCCCGCCGACGCCGTGACGCGGGAGGGCGCTTTCGCGCTCTATTCCGCAAGATCACGGGGGAGGCGGCCCGAGACCACGTGGCGGCAATCCGTCCCGCATGGGTCCCGCGGCGGAAATCCGACGGATCGCGACGCCGGACCAATGAACGGGTCGTCCTCATCAGTAGCGCCGAAAGCTAAGATTGGCTGCTGTCGCGTAGGCGGTCATTAACCGCTGATCCCGTAACGTCGCGACCAGGTGAACCGGTTTTTCTGAATTCCTGCAGGCCCTTGGTGAACATTCTCGCGCGTACGGCGATCGTGCCTTCCCTGACCACGCCGGATATTGCGACGGCGGTCTCGCGCATCGCGGAGATTTCGGTGGTTACCGACCCGCGTGCGATCGAGGACGAGTGGCGGCGGTTCGAGACCTCGGCCATCGGCCACGTGTTCCAGACCTTCGATTTTGTCCGCCCCTGGCTCCAGAAGATCGGCGCCGACGAGATCGCGCCACGGATCGTGGTCGGTCGCGAGCTTCGCGGCGACATCGTCTTTCTGCTCCCATTCGGCATTCGCCGTTGCCTGGGCGCGACCCTGCTGGAGTGGCTGGGCGGTCCGTATGCGGACTATCACGCCGGGCTTTTCGCGCCGCATCTGCTTGCCTCGCTTGCCGGGGACAAGGCCCTGCGGCTGGCGCTCGTCGAAGCCGCCATGGCGCCCTTGAGGGCGGAGGTCGACGTGGTCCATTTCCGGCATCAGCCCGAGACGCTCGGCGACTATCCCAATCCGTTTGCCGCCTGGCATCCCTCGCATCACAGGAGGCGGGCGCATTGGACCCGCCTCGCCCCGGATTGGGACACCTATTACCGCTCGAAACGCAATTCGAGCTCGCGGCGGCACGACCGGCTTAAATGGGAGAAGATGGCGGACCTTGGTCCGGTCGCCATCATCGATGCCGAACGACCGGCAGACTCGCGGCGCATCCTGGCGGCGCTTTTCGAGCAGAAGGACCGGACGCTGGCCGCCGGCGGCGTGCCGCCCTTCTTCGCCAGTCGCAAGGTCAGGGCCTTTTACGAGGCAATGGCGCTCAAGCCGTATCCCGCCGGGCCCGCCCATGTCTCGGCCATCGAGTGCGACGGCCGCATCGTCGCGACCAACTGGGGCCTCGTTCGCGGCAACCGTTACTACTACGTCATGACCTCATACGAAGGCGGGGCGGTCTCGCGCTATTCACCCGGCCGCGCGCTGATGCGCCATCTCATGCGCTGGTCGATCGAACGCGGCATCTCCGAATTCGACTTCACGGTAGGTGACGAGGATTTCAAGTCGCACTGGTGCGAGGAGAACGAATACCTGCGCGGCAGCCTCAGGGTCTTTCATCCGCGTGGCGCCCTTCTCGGGGCCGCGCTGGCGGGCGTCCGGTCGACAAAGCAGCTTGTCACCACGAGTCCGCAACTGACCCGGCTTGCCAATCAGCTGCGCTGCCGGCTCGCCGCGAAACGCGGCTGACCCTCGGGCCGTGCCTGGCGGCGCCCGACATGCGGCGTCTTCTCCCAATGGTGTGGCCGGGTCGCCAGCTGGATAACCGCCCTGACGCAGGCGATCGCCATGAGCAGCCAGTAGAAGGGGAGCCAGACCACTCCGGTCATCGCCCATCCCCGTCGCCGCAGGGCGAGCGTCCGCCGGGCAAGGACGGCGATCGCCACATAGCCGGCGATCAGGTTGAAGAGGTTGAGGCCGACGATCGCCGCGACGAGCGGATCCCCGTTCCACATCGACAGCGGGTCGCCGGCGACGAGGATTGGCGTTGCCAGGAATAGCGGATGCGCAACCGCCGATACGATCATGCCCATCCCGACAAGCATGAAGCCGCAGGTCTGGCGGAATCCGATCTCCCGCGAGAACCGCAGCGGCTGCCGCAGGCAGACCAGCCAGGTCTGCAGCCAGCCCTTGAACCATCGCGACCGCTGGCGAAGCCACGGCCCGAAGGCGGCAGGCGCCTCCTCGCCGGTCGGCAGGAGGATCGTCGCGACCCGGTAGCCGAAGCGGGCGAAGCGGATGCCGAGATCGGCATCCTCGGTGACATTGAACGGGTCCCATCCGCCGACATGCTCGATGGCCGAACGCCGGAAGTGGTTGGAGGTACCGCCGAGCGGCAGGGGGAGGCGAAGCTCGGCGAGTGCCGGCAGGATTCCATCGAAGACGGTCGAATATTCGATCGCGAACAGCCGGGTGATGAGGTTCTTCCGCGCATTGTCGATGACGATCGGCGCCTGCAGGCAGGCAAGCCGGTCGTCGTTGCGCCGGAAGGTTTCGAAGGCTTCGCGGAGCTGGCCGGGATGGGGGAGGTCCTCCGCGTCATAAATAGCGACGAAATCGCCGCGCGCGAAGGTCAGGGCATATTGCAGTGCCATTGGCTTGGTACGCGGCCCGGCGCCATCGGGCACGATGACGATCTCGTAGGGCGTGCCGGGCGCGGCATGGGTTGCCGCGAAGCGGGTCGCGGCGTCATCCTCCTCGACGACGAGCTTTATGTCGAGCCGGTCGCGGGGCCAGTCGATCCGGTCAAACGCCGCCACGATCTGCCGGACGATATGCGCCTCGTGGAGGAGCGGCACCAGGATGGTGTAGACCGGCAATATCGTCTCGTCGGCCGGCGCCACGGCGGGAGAAGCGCGAAGCGGTACGCGTCCCGCGGCGGCAAAGCGCAACATCGAGACGCCGAGGAAGAAGAAGGCGGCGACGAGATCGACGAGGAATATCGTTGTCGAGGGCGAGACGAGCATTGCGGCGAGAATCGCCATCATTGCCGCCCCGCCGATGACGGCCTGGCGCCGGGTGACCGTGCGTCGTGCCGAAAAGCGCGGGTCGACACGCTCGAGGCGGTTGAGCGCCAGGGACGCGTAACCATCCTCGCCCGCCCGCCGCAATGCGGCGCGGATCGCGGTCGGCGTCGCGACCGCCAGGCGACGCCGGACGGTCGGGTGCCGTGCGAGCCAATGGCCGATCGCCGGCATGATCTCCTCGCTCGGCGCGAGATAGGCGCTTCCTTCCTCGCCGGCGTCCATCGCGAAGGTGCCGCGCTCGATACCGCTCAGGTCGGAATAGGCGTTGGGGCCGAGGACCACATGTGGTGTATAGGAGAGGCCAAGCCGGCGCGCGCGGCGGCGGTACACCGCTTCCTCGCCGCCGGACGCGGCCGCAACGACGTCCGGCCGATCGAAAGGATCGACGCGCGCCAAAAAATGTCCCCCCGCCCGACACCTTCTTGGGTGCCTGTAATCATTGGCTGTATTCCATCCCAAAACGACTTGCGAGTGAAGCGAAAAGACGGACATGGCGGAGAAGCGCGCGAATTCACCGACATCCCTGCGGCGCCTCGTGGCGGTCGCCGGCATTCTGCTCGGGACTGTCGTCATCGTCTCGGGATGGACGGCGACCGGCAACGTCGCGGCCAGGAGCCGGGAGCTGGGTGAGGTAGAACCGACGATCCCCAGCTTCTGGGATCCCAAGCGGCGGATCGAGCGGCCGCCGGCCGGTTCGGTGCCGGCGATCCGCTTCCTTACGACCAGCGACTTCCCGCCGTTCAATTTCCTCAACGAGGACGGGCGTCTGAGCGGTTTCAACGTCGATCTCGCCCGCGCCATTTGCGACGAGCTGGCCATCCGCTGCACGATCCAGACGCGGGAATGGGACGATCTGCTGAGGGCGTTGCGCGACGGGAATGCCGACGCCATCATCGCCGGCATGGCGATTACATCGGAGGCCCGGCAGGAGCTGGATTTCTCCGATGTCTACATGCGTTCCCCAGGCCGTTTCGTGGTCCGCGCGGACAGCGAGCCCTTCGAGCCGACGGTGGAGGGGCTGGCCGGGAAGACCCTCGCAGTGGTTGCCCGAAGCGCCCACGAGGCCTATCTCGCCGCCTTCTTTCCGGAAGTCGGCCGCAGGCTCTATGCGACACCGGAGGCGGCCCGGGAAGCCCTGAAGTCGGGCGAGGCGGACGCGCATTTCGGCGACGGCATGCAGTTGAGCTTCTGGCTGCAGAGCGATGCCGCCGACAATTGCTGCGTCTTTGCCGGGGGCCCCTATCTGGAATCGCGCTTCTTCGGTGAAGGGATGGCGATCGCCATGCCGCGCGGATCGGCCGACCTCAAGCAGGCGATCGATTCCGCCCTTGCATCGCTTTACGAGAAGGGTGTCTTCGCGGAACTCTACCTCCGCTCCTTCCCTGTCGGCTTCTTCTGAGCGAGCGCCTGGTCCAGCGCAAACCGGCCCGTCGCGGCGCCTGTCCGGCGGAAATCGGCGGCTACCCACAGATTCGACCGGTTCCGCCCCGTCCGACCCTTGCCACACCGCGTCCGGGGCATGATATGGTGGGCCGGGAAGTCGGCGGCGGACGTGCTCCTCGCCAACCGGGTCAGGTCCGGAAGGAAGCAGCCCTAACGAGTTTCGGCGCGGGTCGCTCGTCCGGCTTCCTTCTTGCCTCGCCGGGCCTAGTCGATTCCGGGAAGACTGGCTTCCCGCGGGCCGGCCACCGGGCCGGCGCGGATCGCCCTCTGGCTTCGGCTTGGACAGAATCGGGCGGACGGGCAGCGAAGAATGGACGGCAGCACCCATCAGGAGGCGGATACCGGCCACTATCGCGTTCTCGCGCGCAAGTACCGGCCGGAAAGCTTCGCCGATCTCATCGGCCAGGAGCCGATGGTCCGCACCCTGACCAACGCCTTCGACACCGGCCGCATCGCGCAGGCCTACATGCTGACCGGCGTCCGCGGCGTCGGCAAGACGACCACCGCCCGCATCCTCGCGCGTGCCCTGAACTATTCGGTTCCCGGCAAGGTCGACCGGCCGACCATCCACATGGAAGAGCCAGGCGAGCATTGCGCCGCGATCATGGAAGGCCGCCATATCGACGTCATCGAGATGGACGCCGCCTCCCATACCGGCATCGACGACATCCGCGAGATCATCGAGGCCTCGCGCTACAAGCCGGCGGTCGCCCGCTACAAGGTCTACATCATCGACGAGGTGCACATGCTCTCGAAGGCCGCCTTCAACGGCCTTCTGAAGACGCTCGAGGAGCCCCCCGAGCATGTGAAATTCGTCTTCGCCACCACCGAGATCCGCAAGGTGCCGGTGACCGTCCTCTCCCGCTGCCAGCGCTTCGATCTGCGGCGCATCGAGGCCGGGCGGCTGATCGACCTGATGCGCGGCATCGTTGCCAGGGAAGGCGTCGAGATCGAGGACGAGGCGCTGGTGATGCTTGCCCGCGCCGCCGAGGGCTCGGCGCGCGACTCGCTGTCGCTCCTCGACCAGGCGATCGCCCATGCCAGCGGCCGGGTCGAGGCGTCGGCGGTGCGCTCGATGCTCGGCCTTGCCGATCGCGCGCTGATCATCGACCTCTTCGGCGAATTGATGCGCGGCGGGATCGCCGGCGCGCTGGAGCGGCTGAAGGCGCTCTACGACGTTGGCGCCGATCCGGCCGTGGTTCTCGAGGACATTGCCGCCTTCACCCACCTCGTCACCCGGCTGAAGCTCGCGCCCGAGGCGGCCGCCGACGACAGCCTCACCGAGGAGGAAAAGACCAGGGGGCTCGAATTCGCCGGGAAGCTCTCTCTGAAGGTGCTGGCGCGCACCTGGCAGATGCTGCTGAAGGGGATCGAGGAGACCCGCGCGGCAAGCCGGCCGCTGGCCGCCGCGGACATGGTGCTGGTGCGGATCGCCCATGCCGCCGACCTGCCGACGCCGGACGATGCCTTGCGCGCCATCCGCGACGGTGCGCCGATGCCGGCCGGCGCTCCGCCATCTTCGCCGCCGCCACCGCCTGCCGGCGGCGAGCCGCGTGCCCGTCTTGCGTCCATCGGAGGGTCGTCGCCGATGCCGGCGCCTTCGGCACCGGAACCGGCTCCGACTCCGCCGCCCGCCGTCGACGCCCCGCCCGCGGTCCGCCTCGAGACCTTCGAGCAGCTGGTGGCGCTGGCGACAGAGAAGCGCGACCTCAAGTGGAAGCACGCGCTTGAGCATTACGTCCGGATCGAGCGCTTCGAGGATGGACGGATCGAGCTCGCGGTCACCGAGGACGCGCCGCGGACCCTCGCCGGCGACCTGTCGCGCACGCTGGAGCAATGGACGAGCCGCCGGTGGATGGTCGCGGTCGCGCGGGAGGCCGCGGCCCAGACCATCGCCGAGGCGCGAAGCGCGGCCCGCGAGCAACTGGTCGACGACGCGCGCTCCGACCCGGTGGTCGCGGCGGTGCTCGCCAGGTTTCCCGGCGCCGAGATCGTCAATGTCCGGATCCGGGCGGGCGAGGGCGATGCGGCGCTGTCCGACGGCAGCGACGTCGTGGCCGTTGCCGAGGAAGACCTCGACGACTAGGACACCCGGCAACGGGATTTTTCGGTTCGTGACGCGGAAGGAGACGACATGGCGCTCGGCGACATGATGGGAATGATGAAGCAGGCCAAGCAGCTTCAGGAGAAGATGCAGGCCATGCAGGACGAGGTCGCCGCGATGGAGATCGAGGGCTCTGCCGGCGGCGGACTGGTCAAGGTGACGATGAACGGCAAGGGCGAGGTGAAGGGTGTCGACATCGACCCGTCGCTGCTGAAGCCCGAGGAAGCCGAGATCGTCGAGGATCTGATCGTCGCCGCTTGCGGCGACGCCCGCACCAAGGGCGATACGCTGCTTCAGGACAAGATGCGCGAAATGACCGGCGGCATGGCCTTGCCGCCCGGCCTCAAGCTGCCATTCTAGACAATGGCCGGAGCGCAATGCGCGGTGGTTTCCGGCGCCGCCGGCGGCCTTGGCCGCGCCCTGGCGGAAGGATTCCTTGAGGCCGGCTACACGGTGACCGGCGTCGACAGGGCCGACCAGGGCTGGTTTGCGCCGGGCTTCGACTATGTCCGGCTCGACATCGCCGACAACGACGCGGTCGCCCGGTTCGGGGCCGGGCGCGAGCGCCTCGACGTCCTGGTCAACGCCGCCGGCATCATCCGCCGCGGCAAGGAATTCGACGCGCAAGTCTTCGCCGATGTCGTCGACATCAATCTCACCGGCACGATGCGGCTTTCCACCGCCTGCCGGCCGGCGCTTGCCCGGAACGGCGGCGGCTCGGTGGTCAATATCGCCTCCATGCTTTCCTTCTTCGGCGGCGCGCTGGTGCCGGGCTATGCGGCCTCCAAGGGTGGCATCGTCACCCTGACCAAGTCGCTCGCCATCGCCTGGGCCAAGGACGGCATCCGGGTCAATGCCGTGGCGCCCGGCTGGATCGCGACCCCGCTGACCCAGCAGTTGCAGGACGATCCCGACCGCAGCCGCGCCATCCTCGAGCGCACGCCGATGGCGCGCTGGGGGACGCCGTCCGACCTGGTCGGGCCGGCCCTCTTCCTGGCGAGCGCCGCCGCCCGTTTCGTCACCGGCGTGGTGTTGCCGGTCGATGGCGGCTATTCCTCGATGTGACCGTCGCCACGACACACGGAAGCAACCATGGCCATCGACGACCCCGATCCCCGCATGCCCTACCAGTTCCCGATGCCGCCGGAGACCGCAGACGACATCGTCGTGCCGAGCGTCCTGCCCGAGGACGGGCGGGTCTGGGTGCCGCAGGCGGAGAATGTCTGGTTCCGTCCGCTCTGCCTCAGCGCGTCGCAGGGCTACTGGGTCAACCTGCTGAAGGTGACGCGCTCCGGCGTACTGACCCGCCATCGCCACACCAATCCCGTCCACGGCTATGTGCTGAAGGGGCGCTGGCACTATCTCGAGCATGACTGGGTGGCGACCGAGGGCGGCTATGTCTACGAGCCTCCGGGCGAGACCCATACCCTGGTCGTGCCGGACGACGTCGACGAGATGATCACCATGTTCCAGGTCAACGGCCTGATGCTCTACGTCGACCCCTGGGGCAAGGCGCTCGGCTTCGAGGACGTCTTCACCAAGATCGACATGTGCCGCAGGCACTATGCCGACTGCGGCCTCGGCGCCGACTTCGTCGACCGGTTCGTTCGCTGAGCCATGTCCCGTTCCGTCGCCGGTCCCGAGATCGAACGCCTGATCCAGCTTCTCGCGCGGCTGCCCGGCCTCGGGCCGCGTTCGGCGCGGCGGGCGGCGCTCCACCTGATCAACAAGAAGGACGAGCTGCTTGTCCCGCTCGCCAAGGCGATGGATATCGCGGCGGAGAAGATCGTCGTCTGCTCGACCTGCGGCAATGTTGACACCACCGATCCCTGCATGATCTGCACCGATCCGCGGCGCGACCCCTCGACCATCGTCGTGGTCGAGGAAGTCGCCGACCTCTGGGCGCTGGAGCGGGCGACCGCGATCAACGCCCGCTATCATGTGCTCGGCGGCGTGCTGTCGCCGCTCGACGGCATCGGACCGGACGACATCGGCATCGCCAGCCTCGCGCGCCGGGTCGCGGAGGGCGGCGTCAGCGAGGTGATCATCGCCGTCAACGCCACCGTCGAGGGCCAGACCACCGCCCACTACATCACCGACCAGATCGCCGGCCATGGCGTGAAGATCTCGCGCCTCGCCCATGGCGTGCCGGTCGGCGGCGAGCTCGATTACCTAGACGAGGGAACCCTCGCCGCCGCGATCCGCAGCCGCACGCCTTTCGTCTGAGGTCCTCCGGCCTTCGGCCGTCCGCGCCTCTTGCTTGTTTCCCTGTCGCGCCTCGCGGCGCTCCTCGCCTCTTGTTTGCATCCCTGTCCGGCCTCCGGCCGTCCGCGCCTCTTGTTTGTTTCCCGGTCCGGCCTCCGGCCGTCCTCGCCTCTTGCTCGCTTCCCGGTCCGGTCCATGGTGGCACGCGTTCGGACACGCCGTATCCTTGCCGCGCCCGGAGGCCGGGCCGGTTTGCGATCCTTCCGTCTTTGCGCCTCCTTCGAGGCTCCTCCGGCCTTCGGCCGTCCTCGCCTCTTGCTTGCCTCCCTGTCGCGCCTCGCGGCGCTCCTCGC
>NZ_JAGRLA010000050.1 GCF_020442045.1 Bauldia sp.
CCATGCTGACCCCCGACATCAGCCAGGCGCCGAGGCTCTGTCCGCCGGTTCCGGTCAGCTTGATGGCGATCGTGTCCTCGGGCAGGCCGTCGAAGCCATAGCGCTTGGCGACTTCGCCCGAGAGCATGGCCCCGGCCGTCCGGTCGGTGTTGCCGATGGTCTCCTCGATGATCACCGGCTTGCCTTCCTCGAGGGCCGGGCGCGCCGCCTCGATCAGGCGGCGGTCGAGGATGTCCGAAATCGGATGATTCTGCTCCTCGCAGTGGTAGATGGCGACGCCGTCGCGCGGCACCGGCTTGTGGAACAGCCGGCTGAAATCAAGGCCCTTGGCCTTCCAGTGCTCGACGACCGCGGTGCGGTCGAGCATCTGCATCTGACCGACCATCTCGTCGAAGCTCCGGAAGCCCAGCTCGGCCATCAACTCGCGGACATCCTCGGCGACGAAGAACAGGTAGTTGACGACGTGCTCCGGCGCACCGGTGAAGCGCTTCCTCAGCACCGGGTCCTGGGTGGCGACGCCAACCGGGCAGGTGTTGAGATGGCACTTGCGCATCATGATGCAGCCGGCCGCGATCAGCGGCGCCGTGGCAAGCCCGAATTCATCGGCGCCGAGAAGCGCCCCGACCACGACGTCGCGACCGGTCCGGATGCCGCCGTCGACCTGTACCGCGATGCGGCCGCGCAGCCCCTCGTTGACGAGGGTCTGGTGGGTTTCCGACAGGCCGATTTCCCACGGGCTGCCGGCGTGCTTGATCGAGGTCAGCGGCGATGCACCGGTGCCACCCTCGTAACCGGCAATGGTGACATGGTCGGCACGCGCCTTGGCGACGCCCGCGGCGACCGTTCCGACGCCGACCTCCGAGCCGAGCTTGACCGAGATCGCGGCCGCCGGATTGACGTTCTTCAGATCGAAGATGAGCTGCGCGAGATCCTCGATCGAATAGATGTCGTGATGCGGCGGCGGCGAGATGAGGCCGACCCCGGGCGTCGAGTGGCGAACCTTGGCAATCACCGCGTCGACCTTGTGGCCGGGCAGCTGCCCGCCTTCGCCGGGCTTGGCGCCCTGGACCATCTTGATCTGGATCATGTCCGAATTGACCAGATATTCGGCGGTGACGCCGAAGCGGCCCGAAGCGACCTGCTTGATGGCGGAACGCATCGAATCGCCGTTGGGCAGCGGCTTGAAGCGGTCGGGTTCCTCACCGCCTTCGCCAGTATTCGACTTGCCGCCGATCCGGTTCATGGCGATTGCCAGCGTCGTGTGCGCCTCGCGGCTGATCGAGCCGAAAGACATGGCGCCGGTCGAGAAACGCTTGACGATTTCGGCGGCGGCTTCGACTTCCTCGAGCGGCACGGGCCGGCGTCCGTCTTCCTCCGCCGACCTGATGCGGAACAGCGACCGGATCGTCAGATGCTTGCCGTCGGCCTCGTTGATCAGCCGGGTGAATTCCCGATACTTGTCCGGCAGATTGCCCCGGGCCGCGTGCTGCAGGGCGGATACCGACGCCGGCGTCCAGACGTGAGCCTCGCCGCGCATCCGGAAGGCATAGTCGCCGCCGACGTCGAGCGCGTGGCGCAATACCGGCGAGTCGCCGAATGCCGCCGCGTGGCGACGCAGCGTCTCCTCGGCGATCGCCCTGAGATCGGCGCCTTCGATCGTCGTCGCCGTCCCCGTGAAGTAGCGCTGGACGAATTCCCTGGTCAGCCCAACCGCGTCGAATATCTGGGCGCCGCAATAGGACTGGTAGGTCGAGATGCCCATCTTGGACATCACCTTGAGGATGCCCTTGTCGATCGCCTTGATGTAGCGGGACACGACCTCCCGGTCGTCGACTTCCTCCGGGAAATCGTCCTTCATCGCCGTCAGCGTCTCGAAGGCGAGATACGGGTTGATCGCCTCGGCGCCATAGCCGGCGAGGACACAGAAATGGTGCACCTCGCGCGCTTCGCCGGTCTCCACGACGAGACCGACCGACGTGCGCAGGCCGACGCGGATCAGGTGATGGTGGACCCCGGCGGTAGCGAGCAGCGCCGGAATCGGCACACGCTCCGCGCCGACCGTGCGGTCGGACAGGATGATGATGTTGATGCCGTCGCGAACCGCCTTCTCGGCCGCCTTGCACAGCTCGTCCAGCGCCGCGCCCATGCCGTCGGGACCGTGGTCGGCGGGGAAGGTGATGT
The DNA here is from genome assembly GCF_020442045.1 of Bauldia sp. Classification (GTDB taxonomy): domain Bacteria; phylum Pseudomonadota; class Alphaproteobacteria; order Rhizobiales; family Kaistiaceae; genus Bauldia. Next base: position 2,182 of record NZ_JAGRLA010000050.1, read on the forward strand.
CGAGCGTCACCGAATCGAACGGGTTGTCGTCGAGCTCGCCGATCGCGCGGATCTTCTCGAGGTCCTCGTTGGTCAGGATCGGCTGGCGCACTTCGAGGCGCTTGCGCTGGCCCTGGCCTTCGAGGTCGAACAGGTTCGGCCGCGGCCCGATGAAGGAGACCAGCGACATCACCAGCTCCTCGCGGATCGGATCGATCGGCGGGTTGGTGACCTGGGCGAAGTTCTGCTTGAAATAGGTATAGAGCAGCTTCGACCGGTCGGAGAGTGCCGAGATCGGGACGTCGTTGCCCATCGAGCCGATGGCTTCCTGGCCGGTCGTGGCCATCGGCGTCATCAGCATCTTGAGGTCTTCACTGCTGTAGCCGAAGGCCTGCTGAAGATCGAGCAGGGTACCGTTGGCCGGCGGCGTGCGCGCCGCGACCGCCGGAAGATCCTCGAGAACGATCTGCGACCGTGCCAGCCAGTTGCGGTAGGGGTGATTCGCCGACAACTCGGCCTTGATCTCGTCGTCGTCGATGATCCGGCCGTTCTCGAGATCGATCAGCAGCATCTTGCCGGGCTGCAGGCGCCACTTCCTGACGACGCGGCTTTCCTCCACCGGCAGCACGCCGGCCTCCGAGGCCATGATCACCTCACCGTCGGCGGTGACCATGTAGCGGGCCGGGCGCAGGCCGTTGCGATCGAGCGTCGCGCCGACGTAGCGGCCATCGGTGAAGGCGACCGCGGCCGGGCCGTCCCACGGCTCCATCAGCGCCGCGTGATACTCGTAGAAGGCGCGCCGGTCCTCGTCCATCAGCGGGTTGCCGGCCCAGGCCTCGGGAATGAGCATCATCGCCGCCTGCGGCATGGAGTAGCCGCCACGGATCAGGAATTCGAGCGCGTTGTCGAAGCAGGCCGTATCGGACTGGCCTTCATAGGAGACCGGCCAGAGCTTCGAGATGTCGTCGCCGTAATAGGGCGATTCGACGGTCGCCTGGCGCGCTGCCATCCAGTTGACGTTACCCCGCACGGTGTTGATCTCGCCGTTATGGGCGACCATCCGGTAGGGATGGGCCAGCCGCCACGACGGGAAGGTGTTGGTCGAGAAGCGCTGGTGAACGAGCGCCAGCGCAGACTCGAACCGCGGGTCGTGGAGGTCGCGGTAATAGGCGCCGAGCTGATACGCCAGGAACATCCCCTTGTAGACCACGGTCCGGCACGACATCGACACGATGTAGAAGTCGTTGTCGAGGCCGCTATAGCGCTCGAATATCCGCGCCGAGATGACCTTGCGGACGATATAGAGCTTGCGTTCGAAGGCCTCCTCGTCGGCGACGTCGTCCGGACGGCCGACGAAGAGCTGGCGATGGAACGGCTCGCTGGCGCGGATTTCCGGTGCCTGGGAGAGGCAGCTGTTGTCGACCGGCACGTCGCGCCAGCCGAGAAGCGAGAGCCCTTCCCCGGCGACCGCCGCCTCGACGGTCGCGATCATCTCGGTGCGCAGCGCCTCGTCGCGCGGCATGAAGATGAAGGCGACGCCATAGCGGCCGAGCTCCGGCAGGGCGAAGCCGAGGCGTTCCGCCTCCGCCGTGAAGAAACGGTGGGGGGTCTGCACCAGCATGCCGGCGCCGTCGCCGACCAGAGGATCCGCGCCGACCGCGCCGCGATGGGTCAGGTTCTCGACGATCTTGAGGCCACTCTGCACGATCTTGTGGGATTTCTCCCGGCGCAGGTTCGCCACGAAGCCGACGCCACAGGCGTCGTGCTCGCGCATGGGATCATACAGCCCGGCGGCCTGGCGTCTCTTCGGCCAGCCGTTCGTCGCAAGCGACCGGTCCCCATTGGACGGCGCGCGCATCTGGGCGCTGTTCATCGTCGCTTTCTCCGTCATCGCCGTAACCCGATCCCCTCCAGGCCCACGATCCCCGGCATCCGATCGCAAGCCGCCGACTCTCCTTGGAAATCGAGCCGGGGCGATGCGGTGGACGCCCTGCATCAAACAAGGCACGTCTCCCCTCATCGGGAGACACGTCCATTTCACAGGAGCGCAGCGCCATGCGCAACTGGTCGGGCCGACCACGTGCGTAGGCGCTTCCAGACCGGTGCGCCTCTTCCCCCAGAGGTGACCCGCCCCAACTTGGACAGCATTCCTGTCCTATCGCTCTACATTGGCAGATTTCTGCCTGGCGGGCAAGATGGGCTCTGCCATTGCCGGCCTTCGCGGAATACGCGCCGCCGGCTCAAGCCTGCATCACAGGGGTGTGAGGCGGGCGTGCGAAATCCGTAACGTCCACTTGATTTTCTATTTACGGGGCATCCGGTCAATGTCGTCGGTGTCTCGGCGGCCACATGACGCGCCGGTCCGAGTCAGTCGAGCAGCTTGGGGTCGTTACACGGGCGGCACGCGCCGGTCCAGGATCATCGAACACCCGGGTCCAAACAAAGGGAAACTACTGATGTCCACTGCAAGAAACCTTACCACCGCTGTGCTGGCCGGGGCCGTCACCGCTGCGGTCGCTTCCTTTGCCGTGCCGGCCTCGGCCGCCGAAATGGAGAAGTGCTACGGCGTTTCGCTGAAGGGCCAGAATGACTGCGCCGCCGGCGCCCATTCCTGCGCCGGAACGGCGACGATCGACTATGACGGCCAGTCCTTCAAGCTGGTTCCGGCCGGTACCTGCACGGATATGGAGACGCCCTTCGGCCCGGGCAGCCTCGAGCCGATCCAGCGCCCGACCTGAGGCGGCGTGATCGGGGCCGGGGGGCCAATACCAGGACAAGGAGAGTTCGCCCGCGGGGTGAACGAAAAGGAGAGAAAGACATGTCGACAATCAGGAAACTCACTGTCGCGACGCTGGCCGGTGCGATGACGACGGCCATTGCCTCGCTCGCCGCGGCCCATACGTCCGGTCCGGACGAGACGAAGAAGATGATGGCCACGGGCGACTACGAGATGTGCTACGGCGTTGCCATGAAGGGTGACAACGACTGCGGCGGCAACGGCCATTCGTGTGCCGGAATGTCAACCGTCGACTACAGCGGCGCGGACTTCAAGCTGGTCGCCAAGGGCACCTGCACGTCGATGGAGACGCCGGACGGCGGCATGGGTACCCTCGAAGCCATGTAGGATGCCCCTTCCATCCGAACCCCGGAGGCCGCCTCGCGGCCTCCGGGTCCCCCGGCGCGGTGAGGCGGCCCACGGCCGAGGGGAGGTTGCCGGACATGCCGCCGCCAGTCCGGGTGAACGCAGATGCTTTCCCAGAATCCCGATTTCCACTCGTCGAGAATTCCATCTCGGGTCGGCGTCGGCCTCAAGCCCGAGCACTACAAGGCGATCCTCGGCGAGTCGCCGGACGTTGGCTGGTTCGAGGTGCATGCCGAGAATTACATGGGCGCCGGTGGCCCGCCCCACCGCTACCTGACCGCGATTCGCGAGCGCTATCCGTTGTCGCTGCACGGCGTCGGCCTGTCGATCGGCGCGGCGCATCCGCTCGATCGCGACCATCTCCTGCGGCTGAAGGCGCTCAACGAGCGCTACGAGCCGGGGCTGTTCTCAGAACACCTCGCCTGGTCGACCCATGACAGCGTCTTCTTCAACGACCTGCTGCCGATCCCTTACGACGAGGAGTCGGCGCGGCGCGTGTCCGACCATATCGACGAGGTCCAGGACACCGTCGGACGACGGATGCTGCTCGAGAACCCGTCCACCTATGTCGCCTTTGTCGAGAGCACGATCGGCGAGATCGAATTCCTCACGGAGGTGGCGAAGCGGACCGGGTGCGGGCTGCTGCTTGACGTCAACAACGTCCATGTGTCCTGCACCAACCAGCATTGGAACGCCACCGATTACATCAGCCGCTTCCCGGTCGAACTCGTCGGCGAAATCCATATGGCGGGCTATGCGCCGGAAGAGGACGATCACGGCGATCCGCTGCTGATCGATGCGCATGACCGGCCGGCCGACCCGGCGGTGATCGCGCTCTACGCCCACGCGGTGTCGCGCGCCGGGCCGGTGCCGACCCTTGTCGAATGGGACAACGACCTCCCCGACTGGCCGACGCTGTTCGAGGAGGCGCGGCGGGTGGAAGCCGTCTTGCTCGGCGCCGACACGCCGGAGGAAGCCGATGTTGCGCTCGCTGTCTGACGTCCAGGCGGACTTCGCGGCGGCCCTTCGCGACCCCGCCATCCCTCCGCCGGCCGGCGTCGTGGGCCCCGACGGCGGCCCGGCGCCAAGGCGCTTCGCGGTTTACCGCAACAACGTCCTGGTCGCGCTCGGTAACGCGCTGGCCGGCGCGTTTCCCGCGGTCGGTCGGATCGTCGGCGAGGAATTCTTCCGGGCGATGGCGCGCAACTATGTGCTCGAGACGCCGCCGACGTCGCCGGTGCTCCTCGACTATGGCGTCACGTTTCCGGATTTCATCGCGGGCTTCGAGCCGGCCGCCTCGCTGCCCTACCTGCCCGACGTCGCCCGGCTCGAACGCGCCTGGCGCGAGGCGTATCACGCCGCCGATGCAAAACCGCTCGGCGCGGCGGATTTGGCAGGAATCCCGCCGGAAGACCTGCCCGACGCCGTCTTTTCCCTCCACCCGTCGCTGCGGATCGTGCCGTCGCGCTTTCCGATCATCACGATCTGGCGGATGAATGTTTCCGATGTGCCGCCATCGCCGGTTGACTTTGCGGTCGGTGAGGATGCACTGATCGTCAGACCGGATGCGGAGGTCGAGGTACGAGTCGTGCCTCCCGGCGGTGTGGCGTTTGTCGACGCTCTGGCAGCCGGCGAAACCCTGGGATCGGCGGCGGTGATCGGAGAAGCATCCGACTCACGATTCGATCTCAGCGGCAACATTGCGGGCCTGATCAGTGCGGGTGCCTTTGTGGACTTCCGGCGCCAGCCGGAGCCAGCGCCATGGTGACATATCAAGAGGCGGCGCCTGCGGCGCGCGCACACTGGGCTGGCGGGGGCTACATGATCTTCATTCAGGCAATTGCGTCATTCGCGCTTCGGTTTGCCCTGGCCGTGCCGTTCTTCCGCTCCGGACTGGTCCGGTGGAACGGCTTCCTCGACCTGTCGCCCGCGACATCCTACCTGTATGAGAACGAATACAAGCTGAACCTGCTTGCCCAGCTCGGCTTCTTCAAGGAGGCGCCGTCGCTTCCCTATGCCGACATCCTCGCCTGGGCGGGGAGTTTCGCGGAGATCATCCTGCCGGCGGCGCTGGTCATCGGCTTTGCCACCCGCCTGTCCGCCCTCGGGCTGCTCGGCATGGCGATCGTGATCTTCATGGTCAATCCGCAAAGCTGGCCGAACGAGCAGCTTCCCTGGGCCGCCATGGCGCTCGGGCTCATCGCCTACGGTCCCGGCAGGCTGTCGGTGGATTTCCTGATCTGGGATTCCTGGAAGAACCGCTGATCAACCAAGGACGCGCTTCGGCGCGGCTCGAATCGGGCGGCCGATCATGATCTTTGCCAGCGACAATTGGGCGGGTGCCGACGAACGCATCGTCGAAGCGCTCGCCGAACAGGCCCGTCTTGGCGGGCCGGCCTATGGCGGCGACGCGCTGACGAAGGCGGTGGTGGATCGCTTTTCCGAGGTATTCGGGCGCGAGGTCGCCGTGTTCTTCGTCGGCACGGGAACCGCCGCCAACGCACTCGGCATTTCCGCCTATGGCCGGCCCGGCGGCATCGTCTTCGGCCATGCCCAGGCGCATATCAATGTCGATGAGGCCAATGCGCTGGAATTCCTCGGCGGGGTGAAGATCGTCGCGCTGGAGGGAGAGGGCGGCAAGCTCGCGCCCGGCGGACTGGCCGAGGCCATCGCGGCATATCCCGAACAGGGCTTCCATCACGGCCAACCCGTCGCCGTCAGCATCACCCAGGCCACCGAACTCGGTCAGGTCTACCTGCCGGAGGAGATCTCCGCGATTGCATCGGTGGCGAAGCGCCGGGGGCTTGCGCTCCACATGGACGGCGCCCGTTTCGCCGGCGCGGTATCGAGCCTCGGCCTGCCGCCGGCCGAGGTGACGTGGAAGGCCGGAGTCGACGTCCTGTCGTTCGGCGGTACCAAGAACGGATGTCTCGCCGCCGAGGCCGTGATCTTCTTCAATCCCGCCGATGCGCGCGATTTCGGCTTCATGCGGCAGCGAATCGGCCATGCCTTTTCGAAAGCCTGGTTCGTCGCGGCACAATTCTCGGCCTATTTCGACAATGACCGCTGGCTGACACTCGCCGGGCAGGCCAATGCCCAGGCGAAGCGCCTGGCGGAGGGGATACGGTCCTGCGACGAGGCCAGGCTGGCGCTCGAACCGGCCGCGAACGAAGTTCTGGCGGTGCTCGGGGCTGGACTGGACAAGCGCCTGAAGGCCGCGGGCGCGGTCTATCACCCGTGGTCGAGCGCGGGGCTGCCCGCCGCGTCGCTGCCGGGACCGGAGGAAGTGCTGGTGCGGCTGGTCACGTCCTTCCGGACCAGCGACGCCGAGGTCGAGCAACTCCTGGCGCTGCTTGGCGCCGGCTGAGCTTCGTGTCGCGATAAAGAAAGGGCGCCCGCATGGGGCGCCCTCCGATCGATGAAGATCGCGCGGATTACGCGGCGACCTTGGCCTCGACCTGCTTCTTGGAACTGCCGTTGATGGCGATCGTCCGCGGCTTCATCGCCTCGGGGATCTCGCGTACCAGCTCGATATGGAGCAGCCCGTTCTCAAGCCCGGCGCCACGCACCTCGACGTGGTCGGCGAGCTGGAAGCGGCGCTCGAACGAGCGGGCGGCGATGCCGCGATAGAGAACCTTGTTCTCGTCGCCGTCGGCCTGCTCCTTCTTCTCGCCCTTGACGGTGAGGGTGTTCTGCTTCGCCTCGATCGAGAGGTCTTCCTCGCCGAAGCCGGCAACCGCCATCGTCACGCGATAGGCATTCTCACCGGTCCGTTCGATGTTGTAGGGCGGGTAGCTCTGCGCCGTGGTGTCGAAATTGCCGAGCGAATCGAGCATTCCGAGAACCCGGTCGAAACCGACGGTCGAGCGATAGAGCGGGCTGAGATCGAAATTACGCATGGTGTGTCCTCCTTCCGAGCGACTATGGAAAAGAACCCGGGAACCCGCCGTTTTGGCCGGGTTATCAATGGGTTCCGCAGACCCGATTGGCGCCTGCAAAGCTCATCTGGGAATTGTCGCGGACGGAATCAAGACCCGTTTCCACCGCTCGCCGCCGGCAGATGAACCGAAAATGAATGGCGGTTTCGGACTGCGTTCAGAAGCGGTGGGGCATAGTCCGCGGCATTGGTTCGGTCGGTCGTCCAACGGGAATAGCCAAACCCGCTCCGGTCGTTCCTCAGAAGATGGGTCCGGTATCGTCCCGCCCCCCTCCGGTACCGGTACTCTACCTGCCGGCGGCGTCCTTCCAGGGCGCCGCCGGCTTGGTTTCCAGGTGGCGCTTGTGAAGCCCACGGCGCTGGCCTAATCAGGACATCCACACCCTTTCCGGCGGCGCGGATGGAACTCTACGGCATCGAAACCAACCCTGTTCCCGAAGGGGCGGTTGTCGGCGAAGTCACGGCAAGCGACGGAGTCCGGCTCCGATTCGCGCGATGGCAGCCGACGACGCGGCGCAGCGTCGGCACCGTCTGTCTGTTCCAGGGCCGCGCGGAATGCATCGAGCGCTATTTCGAGGTGATCGGCGATCTCCGGGGGCGCGGCTTCGCCGTGGCGACCGTGGACTGGCGCGGCCAGGGCGGCTCGGGCCGGCCGCTCCGCAACCGGAGCAAGGGGCACGTCGACAGCTTCGACGAATACGACCGGGACATGGATGCATTCATGCAGCAGGTCGTCCTGCCGGATTGCCCGCCACCATATTTCGCGCTGGCGCATTCGACCGGCGGGCTGGTCTGCCTGCGCTCGGCCCGGGCCGGCCACACCCGGTTTACCCGAATGGTCCTGGCGGCGCCCCTGATGGGGCTTGCCCGGAAGCGCCCGTCGCCGGCGATGATCCAGGCCGGCGCGGCGCTGATGACGGCCTTCGGTCTCGGCGAGCTCGACCTTTCGCGCGCGCATAACCACGCGATCGCCGAGAACGTCTTCGAGGATAATCCATTCACCGGGGATCCGGAGCGCTTCGCCCGCAACGCGGCGATCTACAAGCAGCTTCCGCAGGTGTCGATCGGCTCGCCGACCTTCGGCTGGCTTCACGCCGCCTGCAGGGCGATGGCGGAGGCCACGGAACCGGACTTCGCCCCGTCGATCGGGATCCCGACGCTGGTCATGATCGGCATGATGGACAGGGTGGTCTCGGTCGGTGCGGCCGAAATGCTGGCGGAGGAACTGCGCGCCGGGGCGCTGGTCATCCTGCCGGGCGCCCGGCATGAGCTGATGATGGAGCGCGATGCCGTCCGCGAGCAGTTCTGGGCGGCCTTCGACGCCTTCGTGCCGGGCTCCGGCTAACCGGCCAGGGTTTCGAGGAGCTGCTCGTGAAGCCGTTCGTCGCCTGATGCGGCAATCCGGCCACCGGAAGCGGCGGAGCCGCCGTCCCAGGTCGTGACGCGCCCGCCTGCCCCCTCGACGACCGGGATCAGCGCGACGATGTCGTAGCTCTGGAGGCCGGCCTCGACGACGATGTCCGCCTGGCCCGAGCCGACCATGCAATAGGCGTAGCAGTCGACCCCGTAACGGCCCATCCGGGCGGTCTTTTCGACCCGCTCATAGGCGATCCGTTCCTCCTCCGAGAAGAGGTGTGGACTGGTGGTGAAAAGCGCCGCCTCGGCGAGCTCGGGGCAGGGGCGCGTGGAGATGTCGCGGGCGCCGCCCGGCCCGGTGTACCAGGCGCGCTCGCCGTCGCCGGCATACCGCTCGCCGGTGAAGGGTTGGGCCATCATGCCGAATATCGGACGCCCGTTGTGGAGAAGGCCGATCAGCGTGCCCCAGACCGGCAGACCGGTGATGAAGGCCCTGGTCCCGTCGATCGGATCGAGAACCCATACGAAGTCCGCGTCCGCCCGGTCGGAGCCGTATTCCTCGCCGACGATGCCATGGTCGGGGAAGCCCGCCTCGATAAGCTGGCGCATTGCCGCCTCAGCCTGACGGTCGGCGGCGGTCACCGGATCGAAGCCGGAGGCCTTCTTGTTCTCGACTTCTACCCTTGCCCGGAAAAACGGCATGATCGAATCGGAGGCAGCGTTTGCCAGGCGATCCACGAAAGCGGGGAGGGCTTCAAGGTTCATCGAGAGGTCCCGGCATGGCTGCCCTGCGTGTGTTGCAGGTCATGTTGCTGCTCTGCAACATTTGATTCAACTATATGATCTGTCACGTTTATTTTGATCGGTTCGGGTTGCCAATCGCAAAATCGGGATGCCTGTGACAAACTGTGAGCGACAAACATCATCCGATCTCTTGATTTCGAGGTTGAGATAGCCAATTGTTGCAGTGCGGTAGCGATACCGCTGCCCTCCTTGGGCGTTTCCTCCCTAGACTTAGGCCGCTTCGGAAACGAGCGGCCTTTTTTTTGGCTACTCGGCCGCGTCGGGCAGGGAAAGCAGGCCAGACCCTATCGCGCCGGCAAGACCCTGAACGAAGATCGACAGGTCCTTTCGCAGCGGTTCGAAGCCGGCGGTTGGCTCCAGGCTGCGTTCATCCATGTAGAGGCAGCGTTTGACCTCGATCTGAAGCGCATGGACGCCCTGGCAGGGGCGGCCGTAATGCTCGGTGATGTGGCCGCCGGCATAGGGCTTGTTGCGGCTGACCGAATAGCCGAGCTGGGTCAGGATCTGGGCCGCCATGTCGGTCAGCTCGACCGCGCAGCTCGTTCCGTAGCGGTCGCCGATGACGATGTCCGGCCGCAACCGCCCGGCGCCGCCGCGTGTCGCCGAGGGCATCGAGTGGCAATCGACGAGGACGGCGAGGCCGAAAGCCGAACGGGTTCTCGCGACGAGATCGTGCAGGGCCTGGTGATAGGGCTTGTAATAGGCCTCGATGCGTTCGAGCGCCTCGGCGACGTCAAGCGGCCGGTCGTAGATTTCCTCGCTCTCCGAAACGATACGGGCGATGGTGCCGAGACCGCCGGCGACCCGGACGGATCGGACATTGGCAAAATCCGGGAGCCTACCGGAAAACATCTTCGGATCGAGCTCGTAGGGCTCGCGGTTCACATCAAGCCATGCCCGCGGAAAGTTGGCCCGCAACAAGGGCGCGCCCTGGCCGACCGCCGAGGCAAAGAGCTCGTCGACATAGGTGTCTTCCGAACAGCGGATGGTCCACGGGTCGAGGCGGGAGGCGGCCAGGAAGCTTTCCGGATAGACGCGACCGCTATGCGGCGAGTTGAAGACCAGAGGCACACACTGCTGGTCCGGCGACAGGATCTCGAAAGCAGGTGTCGCGGGGGGATCGTTCGGTGTCGGCATCAGGCGGTTTTCGGGCACCGTCGATATGGAGCGGGGATGTTGCCAATTTCGGCCCGGCGTGTCCACAGCCTCGCAAAGTCCTTGCACTCCCGCGTTCACGCGATCTTTACTCTGGAATCGCTATTCCCGGGGTGGAATAACCGGAGCCGAAACGCGCCCATGACGAGAATCCTCCTCGCCGAAGACGACAATGATATGCGCCGCTTCCTGGTGAAGGCGCTGCAGAATGCCGGCCATGACGTCGTGTCGTTCGACAATGGCCAGTCGGCCTATGAAAGGCTCCGCGAAGAGCCATTCACCCTGCTGCTGACCGACATTGTCATGCCGGAGATGGACGGTATCGAACTGGCCCGCCGGGCGACCGAGCTCGACCCGGATCTCAAGGTGATGTTCATCACCGGCTTCGCCGCCGTTGCGTTGAACCCCGAGTCCAACGCGCCGCCGGCGGCCAAGGTGCTTTCGAAACCGTTCCACCTCAAGGACCTGGTCAACGAGGTCGAAAAGCTGCTTGCCGCCTGAATACCGTCGATCATCGGGGGGCGGCGCTTGACAGCGTTGGTGCCGGACCATAGGTTCCGCCCGGATTTCTCAAGGCCATGCTCGGCATGGTCGATCGAGCCGGCCATAGACCCATGAAGATTCGCAATTCACTCCGTTCGCTGCGCAAGCGTCATCGCGCCAACCGCCTTGTCCGGCGGAAAGGCCGCGTCTTTGTGATCAACAAAGCCAATCCGCGCTTCAAGGCCCGCCAGGGCTGAGGCGTCGCCGCGCACGCGATCAATCCATCACGACGGCTTGTTTTGACGACCGTCCGGGGCCGGCGCTAGTCTGCCGGGATGCGGAGGATCGCGCTCGTTCTTGCCTGTTTTTTGCTGACCGCCCCGGGCGGCGTCGCCGCACGGGCGGAGGAGGGCCCTGCGACCGCCACGCCCGGCGAAGAGACGCCGGCCGTCGCGCAGCCGACCAGGGCCGAGCGGATCGACGCGCTTCTTGAAACCCTGCGTAGCAGCGAGGACGAATCCGAGGCGAGACAGGCCGAACGGGAGGTTCTCAGCCTCTGGCTCGAATCCGACAGCGATACGATCGACCTGCTGATGGACTGGGCGCTCGGCGCCATGCAGGAGAAGCGCTATCCCCGTGCGCTGGACTTCCTCGACCGCGTCATCGTCATGCGACCCGACTATGTCGAGGGGTGGAACAAGCGCGCGACGGTGTATTTCCTGATGGATGACTACGGTCAGTCGATCGCGGATATCGGGCGGGTGCTGGAGCTCGAGCCCCGGCATTTCGGCGCCTTGAGCGGCTTCGGGATGGTTCTGCAGGCGCTGGGCGACGACGCCCGGGCAATGGCCGCCTACCGGGATGCGCTGGCGATCGACCCGCATCTCGATACGATCAGGGACGCGCTCGACGAGCTCGAGGCCAAGGAAATCGGCGAATCGCTCTGACGACGCGGGGGGTCAGGTCTTCAGCGAATCGCCGCCATGGCTGCCGATGAAGGCGATCCGCAGCATGTTGGTCGCGCCCGGCGTGCCGAGCGGCACACCGGCGGTGACGATGATGCGCTGGCCGGGGACGGCGCCGCCTTCCGACGAGGCGACCTGACAGGCCCGGTCGACCATCTCCTCCAGCGTGCCGGGCTCCTGGCCCGATATGCAATGCAGCCCCCAGACGATCGACAGGCGTCGCGCGGTCGCGGCGATCGGCGACATGGCGATGATCGGGGTCAGGGGCCTTTCGCGTGCCGCGCGGACCGCGGTCGCGCCCGACGCCGTGTAGCAGCAGATCGCGGCGAGGTGCAGTGTCTCGGCGATCTGCCGGGCGGCGGCGGAGATCGCGTCCGCGCCGGTCGCCTCGGGCTCGGTTCGCTGGGCGTAGATGATGCTGGGGTAATTCGGATCGCGCTCGACCTCGATGGCGATCCTGTCCATTGTCGCCACGGCCTCGACCGGAAAGGCTCCGGAGGCGGATTCAGCCGAGAGCATGATCGCGTCCGCGCCCTCGAAGACGGCTGTGGACACGTCCGAGACCTCCGCCCGGGTCGGCACCGGGGCGGTGATCATCGATTCGAGCATCTGGGTGGCGACCACCACCGGCTTGCCGGCGTGGCGCGCGGCGCGGGTAATCTGCTTCTGGATGCCCGGCACCCGTTCGAGCGGCATCTCGACGCCAAGGTCGCCGCGGGCGACCATCAATGCATCCGCCTGCTCGATAATCGCGGCCAGCCTCTCGACAGCCTGCGGTTTCTCGATCTTCGCCATCACGGCGGCGCGGCCCCGCGAAACCTTCTTCACCTCGGCAAGGTCCTCAGGCCGCTGGACGAAGGACAGGGCTATCCAGTCGACCTCGGCATCGAGCGCCGCATCGAGGTCGGAGCGGTCCTTCTCGGTCAGCGCGCTCAAGCCAAGGGTCGTGTCCGGGACGCTGATTCCCTTGCGGTCGGAAAGCGAAACGCCGGCCTCGATGAAGGTCGTGGCGCGGGTCTTGGTGGATTTTTCCACGCGCAGCCGGACCTTGCCGTCGTCGAGCAACAGCCGATGTCCGGGCTCGATCGCCTCGAGGATTTCCGGATGCGGCAGATGGACACGCTCGCCGTCTCCGGGCTTCGGATCGGAATCGAGGACGAACTTGTTGCCCGGCGTCAGATCGATCTTGCCCTTCGCGAAAGTCCCGATCCGCAGCTTCGGGCCCTGAAGGTCCGCGAGGATGCCGATCGGCCGCTCGCCTTCCGCTTCGATCGACCGGATGGTGTTGACCATCCGCCGAAGGGTCGGATGGTCGGTATGGCTCATGTTGATTCGAAAGACATCCGCGCCCGCGTCCGAGAGCGCCTTGATCTTTGCCTTGTCCGAAGAGGCCGGTCCGAGAGTTGCAAGGATCTTGACCTTGCGCCGCCGTCTCATCGGCCCCCCGTTCCGGTCGCGTCCGGTTCGGTCAGTTCGACAGTCCAGCTTCGCTGTTCGCCGGTGTCGACTTCGAAAAAGCCCGTCTTCTCAAATCCGCGCGCCACGCAATCCTCGATACCGTGAATGGTGAACATCTTGTCACGGGTGCACATGGCCGCCTTGCCGCCCCAGACGCCCCCCTGATCATAGTCAATTGCGTAAACGTAGTAGAAGCGGGATACAAGTGGGCCGGCCATCAGAGTTTCACAGCTGCTGGCGTCGACGTTCCACCATCCCTCGGTGGTCCAGCGCTTGTCTTCCTTGTATCCGATGGCGATGCCGACGCGGCTGGTCGTCTTGTTGCAGAGGCGGAGACCGCCGGCGGTACTTTCGGCGGTGAGACTGCCGGAAACGCCGGCCGGGACCGCGCCCGCCTCGAGCAGCCGGATTTCGGCCGGGCCGTCCTGGCGCAGCATGAAGAAAGCACCCGTCGCGATTGCTGCCAGCAATACGATGCTGGCGGCCACGATCGCCTTCCGGTGCCATGAATTTTGAGCGTGCAATCGCATCGGATCGAAGTTTGGCGAACCGGTTATCAGGCGTTTCCAGAGACGTTCTTATCGCGCGACGGGTTTTGCCCTGTCAACGCGTGGGCGGTTGATTTCATCGTCGTCTCGTTATCCCGGAAATTGGAATCGTGCAGTGAGTTTGGTCACTTACACCGGTGAAGGCGGCAGCATCATGGCTGACTTGCCGGGCGCGCGGCATAGATGCCGGCGAGGATGAGGGCCGCGCCTGCGATCTGCATCGGAACGAGGGATTCGTCGAGGAATATCCATGCCAGCGCGGCAGCGACGAGGGCGCTGAGAAAGGTGACGAGCGACGAGAAGGCCGCCGGCAGGTGGCCGAGCGAGAAGGCGAGAAATCCCTGTCCGCCAGCGTGCCCGAGATAGGAGAGGGCGACGAGCGCGGCCGCGCCGCCGAGACCGGGTGGAACGAGGACGTTCCCGGCGATCAGCGACGCGACGAGAAGGATGGGCGCGGTGATCACCGAGGTCATGAAGACGATCCGGCCTGTTCCGGCCTTCCGCCTGGCAACGCGGAGCGCCATGAAATAGGCACCGAAGAAGACGGAGGTGACGATCCCGTAGAGATCGCCGTCGAGGTTCTCGGACGCGAAGGAGTAGCTCGACCCGAGAAGTGCGACCACCCCGCCGAGGCAGAGCAGCAACCCGAGGACGCCGCCGCGGCCGACCTTCTCGCCGATGAGCAGGGCCGATCCGAGCACCACCCATACCGGCGCCATCAGCGCGAAGAAGGAGGCGTTGGCGACGCTCGTATTGAGAATCGCAAGATGCCAGACGAGCAGGTCTCCAGCGAAGACGAGGCCGGTGACGAGGATGGCCGGTTCGATCCGGTAGACGGCCGCCGGCGGCTCGCCGCGCCGCCGGGTTTCGAGCTTCGCCCAGAGCCACAGGACCGGCAGCGCGGCGGTCACGCGCCAGAAGGCGCTGGCGAAGGGGCCGACCTCCGCGAGGCGGACGAAAAGCGGCGCCGAGGCCATCGTCAGAGTGCTGAGCAGCAGGGCGCCGAAGGGAAGCGCCAATCCGGCCGCGGCCGGGGCGGCCTCGGAGCCGGTTGCGGGGGACTGTGTCATCGTGGCGCCCTTGATCCTGGCCCCTCCTATGGCACAGAAAGCGACACGTCACTAATATCGAACGCCATGGACATGGTTTCGGACGCGGCGGGCGGCGCGATCGGCGAGGATGAGACGTTTCATCCCTTCGCGACGATCGAGGGCAATCCGGCCCAGGGCATCATTTTTCTCTGCGACCATGCCGAGAACCGGCTGCCGCCGGCCTACGGGACGCTTGGGCTGCCGCCCGGCGAGTTCCGGCGCCACATCGCCTACGACCCGGGGGCGCGCGCGGTGACGCACGGCCTTGCACAACGCCTCGGTTCGCCGGCGGTGTTGACGACCTTCTCGCGCCTGCTCATCGATCCCAATCGCGGCGATGACGACCCGACCCTGATCATGCGGATTTCGGACGGCGCCGTCATCCCCGGCAACCACCGCGTCGATGCCGCCGAGCGGGCCCGCCGCCTGGCGCTCTATCACGCGCCGTATCACGCCGAGGTCGACCGCGTGATCGAGCGTTCCCTCGCTGTCGGCACGGTGCCGATCCTGGTTTCCGTCCACAGTTTCACTCCGGTCTGGAGGGGCCGCGGACGACCGTGGCAGATCGGAATCCTCTGGGATGCCGACCCGCGGGTGGCAAAGCCGATGGTCGAGGCCCTGGCCGCCGATCCCGATCTGGTCGTCGGCGACAACGAGCCCTATTCGGGGGCGCTGATCCGCGACAGCATGTATCGCCACGGCACCCGCCGCGGGCTCGCCCACGGCCTGATCGAGCTGCGGCAGGACCTGATCTCGGACGATCGCGGCGCGGAGGAATGGGCCGATCGGCTTGCGCCGGTCCTGGCCGCGCTCAACACGGAGCCTGACCTGCATGTCATCCGGCATTACGGCTCGCGGTCGGGAGCGGTCGACCCCATCTAGGACACGGGACCGGGAAGGAGCCAAGGCCATGTCGGACCACGATGACAGCACCAGGACGATGCTCGAGGCGGCCGCCTTCCGACGGCTCGTGGCGCATCTGCGCGAGCGGAGCGACGTCCAGAATATCGACCTGATGAACCTGGCCGGCTTTTGCCGGAACTGCCTGTCCAACTGGTACCGCGAGGCGGCCGAGGCAGAGGGGATTGCGATGGACAAGGCGACCTCACGCGAGATTGTCTACGGCATGCCATACGAGGAATGGCGCGCGCGCTACCAGCGCGAGGCGACGGCCGAGCAGCGCGCCGCCTTCGCCATCAACAAGCCGGATCACTGAGTCCATTTTCGCTTCGCGCGACCTTGACCCGCGGCGTTGGCCGGGGCAATCAGCGTGGCCGACCCAACCGAGAAGGAGAGCCGAGGCAATGGCCGACACAGGTGGCATCGCAGCCGATCAGATCCGGTCGATCATCGAGCGCATCGAGCGGCTCGAGGAGGAGAAGCAGGCGCTCGCCGATGACATCAAGGAGGTCTATGCCGAGGCGAAGGCGAACGGCTTCGACACCAAGATCCTTCGTCAGGTCGTGAGGATTCGGAAGCAGGATACGGCCGAGCGGCAGGAGCAGGAAGCACTGCTCGACCTCTATCTGCATGCTTTGGGAATGCGATCCGACTAGGACGTGGGCATCGCTTGCGGATCCGACCACGGACATGCAAGGCGCAAGCAACGTCGCAGGATGGTCATGGAGGCCCGAAGAACGCCATAGGCACCAAGGGAAGCCGGCGCGGATGACCTGCTACTGCAGCTCGGCGGTGCTGGCCAGATCGACGACCTGTGGCGTCGGGAGACTCTCCGAGGCGAAGCGGTCGGTGCGCAGCGTGGCGGCGTCGACCTGCGGCTCGAAGTGCGCGGCAAATGTGGCGCCGGGCTTGTCGAGGAGTTGGGGCGAACGACCGAAGTCCGGCATCGTCAGGAGAGCGTAGCGCTTTTCGCGGGTCGACGGCGTGGCGATCCACAGGCGCAGGCCCTGGGTATCGAGCTTGGTCAGCGTCAGGTCGGCATGCATGACCTCGCCGTATACGACCGTCACAGTGCGCTTCTCCGCACCCCCTGATTCGCCGACCGGCGAGGCTGCGGCGCCGGCGAGACGCATCGGGCTCGTGTGCGGAACGACACCCGAGGTGACGATGGCGTCCGCCGCATCGGTGCCGTCGGACGGAGCATAGGCCAGCACCGGCGGAACCGGAACATCGATCCGGTCGTTGCTGTCGCGGAGAACGGCGGTGGTGATCGCGTCGGCGCGCAGCGGCCGGCTGAGGTTCACACCGACATTGACCGTCGACACCACCGCGGTCGGCTCGATCGGCAGGGAGGCCGACTGGGACGCCGGGCGCTCGAGCTGCTGGCGCTCCAGCAGGGCAGCGATCAGGTCATCGGGAGCTCTGGTCGCCGGCGTGCCATGGGCGGTTTCGAAAGCGATCATCTGGGCCACCGGATCGACCGGCTCGGCCGGCCTGGCGGTGGCCGCGAAACGCTCGCCGAAGGAGAGCGGGCCGGCGGCTTCGTCGGCCGGAGGATAGGCAAGTATCGAAGCGGCGTCGGCGGCCGGGTCGGTCGCACCAAAAGCGACCAGGGTGGCATCCTGCAACGCGCGCTCCGGGGCGACGCGCGGAGTGGGGACTTCATCGGCGACAGCAACTGCGATCGGGGCGGCGCCATCCGTCGGCGCGGTGACAATTCCCCGCGCCTGGCGCGCCTTGTAGGCGGCGAGCGCCTCGGCGTAGCCCGGCAGGGGCTTGCCGTCGCTGGGAACGTGAAGCGTGTGGCCGTTCGGGAAGACCTTGACGAGCTGGCTGCGCGACATCCGCGGCCAATGACGGACCGAACCGGTGTCCATGTGGACGAAGGGTGATCCGGAACTCGGATAGAAGCCGACGCCACCGGCCTGCATCCTCAGGCCGATCGCGCGCAACTGGGCGAGATCGACACCCGGGATGTAGAAATCCAGCGCCTTGCCCTTGGTATGCTGGCTGTTCTGGGCGACGCCTTTCGACCGGCGGCGCAGCATGGCGTTGGTCTCGGGCGCGCGGTATCCGCAGATGACGGTAATGGGACGGCTGCTGCCGGTCTGCTGGTAGACTTCCCAGACCAGGTCGAAGAGATGGGGGTCCATCTTGATCGGCTGGTTGCGACGCCAGTCGCGCAGGAACCTGTTCAGTTCGGCAAGACCGGCCGGATCGTAGGAGCCGTTGCGCTTGAAGACGATGGTCGCGCGCTCTTTGGTGTGGGCATTGTAGAGATAGAGAGCCCGGTCTTCCGCGGAGGCGGCATGTCCCGAAACCGCGAAACCAACCAAGGCCGTGGCGCAAGCACGAGAAAGCAGCCGTACAAGCCGGTGCCCCCGAATACCCCTGAGCTTCACCCCGTCAATCCCCAAAACCCGTCGCCGTCCTTGCCCGTGACTGGACTATTCTACAGCGCAATATCGCGCGACAAAGTTAACGTCGCTTTACCAAAAGGGGGATGGTGCGCCCTGTCCCGACCCCGTCTTCGTCGCACTGACTCGACTAGGGCTGAAACGTGGCATTTACGGGGCAGGTTGGCAACCGGATTTCTCTGCCTTGTTGCTGAATTTTCAGTTTAATCCCAGCGCCTTCGCAACCCGCTTGTCGTGGCCGTAGATGTCGTTGCGGGTCTGCAGGACGCCACTCTCGTCGACCCAGGCGGTGAAATAGGTGATGTGAACCGGAATCTTCTCCTCGAGGTTCACCCAGCGCTCGCCGCCGCCGACCATCTTCCTGAGCCTGGCGCCGTCGACCTGGGCCGAATCCGCGAACAGGGCCTCGGCGAAGTCCCAGGGGTTCTGGACGCGGACGCAGCCATGGCTGAAGGCGCGCGAATCGCGGTCGAACAGGCTTTTCGACGGCGTGTCGTGGAGATAGACGGAATACTTGTTTGGAAACAAGAACTTGACCTGGCCAAGCGCGTTCCGCGATCCCGGCGGCTGCTTGATCCGTATGTTGTTCATGTTCACCTTGCGCCAGTTGATCGAACGCGGATTGACCGCGCGGTAGCGCCCGCGGATGTTGGCGTAGACCTTGTAGCCGCCGAGGCCGCTGCCGGCGCGGAGCCGGGGCAGCATTTCATTCCGCGCGATCGATGCCGGCACATTCCATACCGGGTTGACGACGACGTGCTCCATTTCGTCGGAGAAGATCGGCGTCTGGTTGGCCGTCTTCCCGACCACGACGCGCGTCGTGTAGACGACGGCGCCATCCTTGTGGATTTCGACGTTGAATTCGGGAATGTTGACGCGGACGTAATAGGCGCCGAAGTGACGCGGCACCCAGCGCCAGCGCTCCATGTTGGCGAGGATCGTCGTCACATTGTCGACGGGGCCGCGATTAAATGCCGCGACCGTCCGGTTGCCGACGAGTCCGTCCGGCCTGAGATGCGACGATTTCTGGAAGTCCTTGATCGCGGCGACGACGTCCTCGTCGTAGACCTGCGGGTCCTCGACATCGGTGGCGATCCCGAGCCGCTGCCTGATCTCGACGATGCGCGGGTCGCTCATCCCCGGCTTGATCAGTCCGCCGGAGGCGATATCCGGCTTGGCTTCTTCCCGTTCGCGATTCCGCTCCTTCACGAGTTCGGCGCGGAGAAGCCTGAACTCCTCCTGGGGCGGATTATAGGCCTCAAGGGTCGCCGCCGGGTCGGATGAGGCCGAAACCAGTCCCAGAACATCGGCCGCGGCAAGCCTGGTCGGCTCGTAGCCGAAATTCGCGCTGATCGATTTTGGCGCGACACGGCCGGAATAGGCATCCCGTGCATAGTCGACGACCGCCTGGCTGAGTACGAGATCGGCCGCTGCGAGCTTCGACGGATCGACCGCGATGTAGACGCCGATATTCTGCCAGGGAAGCTGGTAGGCCGACGCGTCAAGCCCGTCGTCGTCGGCCTGTTTGATGCGCGCCATGGCCGCACGGGCTGAATCGGTAAGCTTACCGTCTTCGATCCAGACGAAGGCGAAGTCGCGGTCCTGATAATAGGCGATCAGGTCCTTGACGTCGTCCTTGTGCACCAGCCCGTCGTCGACCGCGCTCGCGAGCGCCGCTTCCATCGCAACGGCGCGGGCATCCGGAACACGGTGATAGATGGCATAGGGGACCGGTGGTTCGGTCCGGGTCGCCGCTGCCGCGTCGGTCTTCACCGGCGACGCCAGGGCAAGCCCGGTCGACAGGCACAGCGCCGCGGCACCGGCGAAAGCCCTGTATGGAGAACCAACGATCATGGAAGAGCCTCGTCTCAATGAGCCACGGGAGGGCGGTGCACCTGGTCGCAAAAAAGACCAACCGATGCCGTATTTCAACCGTATTCGCTCTTGGTAAAGATCATTTTATCGAGAGGAAACGGTCATTCGGCGGCGATTCCGGGGCCTGGCTCGGATATTCCGAGATCCTTGAGCTTCCGGTAGAGGGTCGACCGTCCGATGCCAAGCTTTCGCGCCACCATCGTCATCCGTCCCTCGTAGCGCTCCAGTGCCAGCCGAATCATGTCCTCTTCGATCTCGGCGAGCGGACGGACGTCGCCGCCCGGGTCGAAGGGGTCGAAGCCGCCCGACGCCTGTTCCGGCCCGGCAGTCGCCGGTGCCTCGTCCGCAAGGGTGATCTCGCGGGCCGTCACCGGCGGGGAGGAGGCCGGTCGAGCCTGCGCCGGCTGGCCGCCGTCGACAAGCGCGGCGATCTGGGGAAATTCCTCCGGCGTCAGCATTGCGCCATCGGCCAGCACGACCGCCCTGAACACGGCATTCTCCAACTGCCGGACATTCCCCGGCCAGTCGCAGCGCAGGAGCAGGTCAAGCGCTCCGGCGGTCACGCCGCGGATGGCGGATTTTCCCTCCTCGGCGGCAAAACGGGCGGTGAAGTGGCGGACCAGCTCGGGAATGTCCTCCCTGCGCTCGCGCAACGGCGGCACCCGGACCGGAAAGACATTGAGGCGATAGTAAAGGTCTTCGCGGAAATGACCTTGCTTGACCAGATCGATCAGGCTGCGATTGGTGGCGGAGATCAGCCGGAAATCGATGCGGCTCGGGCGACGGGCGCCGACCGGGTCGATCTCGCCGTCCTGGAGGGCGCGCAGCAGCTTGACCTGGACATCCGCCGGCAGTTCGCCGACCTCGTCGAGGAAGAGCGTCCCGGTATGGGCTTCGCGGAACTTGCCCGTGTGCTTCTCGGCCGCCCCGGTGAAGGCACCCTTCTCGTGGCCGAAGAGGATGCTTTCGACGAGATTGTCGGGGATGGCCCCGCAATTGACGGTGACGAAGGGCTTCGACCGGCGGTCGCCGGTGCCCTGGATGGCGCGGGCGATCAGCTCCTTGCCGACCCCGGATTCGCCCTCGATGAGGATCGGGATCTGCGAGGTGGCGGCGCGTTCGCCAAGCTGGATGACGCGCTCCATCGCCGGGCTGCTGGTGATGATGTCGCGGAAGGTCAGGGTGCCGCTGGCGGCCCGCCTGGCGCGGGCAAGCTCGCCCTCCAGGGCACCGAGCTTCAGCGCATTCCCGATCGAGACCTGAAGCCGTTCGGGCGAGACGGGCTTGACCACGAAATCGGCTGCACCGGCCCGCATTGCATTGACCACCGTATCAATTCCCCCATGGGCGGTCTGGACGATCACCGGGGTCTGGCGATCCATTTCGCGCAATCTTGCCAACACCGCCATGCCGTCGAGATCGGGCATCATCAGGTCGAGCACGATCAGCGCGAGGCTGTCGCCGTCCGGCCCGGAGATGCGCGCGAGCGCTTCCCTTCCGCCGTCGACCACGACCGGCCGGTAGCCGAATCGTTCGATGGCGGCGGATAGGAGCCGACGCTGGACCGGGTCGTCGTCGACGACAAGGATTGATACGGACATGGTAGCGGGATGATCGGACCACGCAGTTAACGGCGTGCTAATTGCCCGGAATCCGGTGTGCATCGTGGGGAAAGTCCCGATCTCCGGTTGCCTCCCGCGAGACCGGTGCGAACCGGCGGGATCGATTCGGCTTTCGCCGCCCGGGCGGTTGATTTGCGGCGGGGTTGGTGGCCACTATCGAATCGTCATTCACAACAAGCGATCCAGCCATGGCTCCATCCGATCCGTTCGCCTCCCCCGTCACCGACACGCCTTATGGCGAACTCCCGGACTGGAATCTCGGCGATCTCTATTCCGCTCCTGATGCGCCCGAACTGACCGCGGACCTGGCGAGGGCGCTCTCGGACTCGGTTGCGTTCGAGGAGCGCTACAAGGGCAAGCTCGGCGAACTGGCGACGGGCGAGGAGGCGGGCAAGCAACTGGCCGAGGCGGTGGCGGCCTTCGAGGCGCTGGAGGACCTGCTCGGGCGGATCATCTCCTATGCCGGCCTGCTTCATGCGGGCGACACCAGCGATCCGGTCCGCTCCAAATTCTATGGCGACGTCCAGGAGAAGATCACCGCGGCGAGCTCCCATCTGCTGTTCTTCCAGCTCGAGCTGAACCGGCTCGAGGACGAGGCGCTCGAACAGGCAATGGCGGAGCCGGCGCTCGGCCACTACCGCCCCTGGCTGGAGGATATCCGGCGGGACAGGCCCTATGAGCTCGAGGACCGGGTCGAACAGCTCTTCCACGAAAAGTCGGTGACCGGCCGCGGCGCCTGGAACCGGCTCTTCGACGAGACGATGGCGAGCCTCCGCTTCGAGATCGATGGCGAGAGCCTGGCGATCGAGCCGACGCTCAACTTCCTCCAGGATCCGGACGGCGCGAGGCGGAAGGCCGCGGCCGAAGCCCTCGCGGCGACCTTCAAGGACAATCTCCGCCTCTTCACCCACATCACCAACACGCTTGCCAAGGACAAGGAGATTTCCGATCGCTGGCGGGGCTTCAACGATGTCGCCGCGTCACGCCATCTCGCCAATCGGGTCGAGCCGGAGGTCGTCGATGCGCTTGTCGCTGCCGTGCGGGACGCCTATCCGCGCCTGTCGCACCGCTATTACGCGCTGAAGGCCAAGTGGTTCGGCCGCGACCATCTCGACCATTGGGATCGCAACGCGCCGTTGCCCGATGTGCCGAGCCGGACGATCCGCTTCGACGAAGCGCGCTCGACGGTTCTCGGCGCCTATGGGCTGTTCTCGCCGGACATGGCCAACATCGCCCGCCGCTTCTTCGACGAGCGCTGGATCGATGCCGGGGTCCGGCCGGGCAAGGCGCCCGGCGCCTTCTCGCATCCCACCGTGCCAAGCGCCCATCCCTATGTGCTCCTCAACTACCAGGGCAAGGTGCGCGACGTGATGACGCTCGCCCACGAGCTCGGCCATGGCGTCCATCAGGTGCTCGCCGCGCCGCAGGGCGCGCTGATGGCGCCGACGCCGCTGACCATGGCGGAAACGGCGAGCGTCTTCGGCGAGATGCTGACCTTCAAGTCGCTGCTGGTCGAGACGACCGACCCGACCGAAAGGAAGGCGATGCTCGCCGCCAAGGTCGAGGACATGATCAACACGGTTGTCCGGCAGATCGCCTTCTACAGCTTCGAGCGGGCGGTCCATATCCGGCGTGCCGAGGGGGAGCTGACTGCCGAGGATATCTGCGCGGAATGGATGAAGGTGCAGGCCGAGAGCCTCGGTCCGGCGATCAGGCTGCAGCCCGGCTACGAGGTGTTCTGGAGCTACATCCCCCACTTCATCCATTCGCCCTTCTACGTCTATGCCTACGCCTTCGGCGATTGCCTGGTGAACTCGCTCTACGCGGTCTACGAAGACGCGGCGGCGGGGTTCCAGGAGAAGTATCTCGCCATGCTCAAGGCGGGCGGGTCGAAGCACCACAGGGAGCTGCTGGCGCCTTTCGGCCTCGATGCCAGCGATCCCGATTTCTGGAGCAGGGGGCTCGGCGTGATCGACGGGCTGATCGGGGAGCTCGAGGCGATGGAGAAGGCTCCCGCGGACGGGTAGGGGGCCGCCTCCGACAATGCTCCGGATCGAGAATGAGAAGCGGCCGGCGCCTGGGCGCCGGCCGCTGTTCCGTCAGGCCGCGTTTCGGACGCGGCGGATGCCGCCTAGAGGTCGAAGTCGCTGGCGCTCATCTTGTGGACGTCGACCATCAGGACCGCCTCGGCCTTGGCGTCGTTGTCGGTGTTCAGCTTGACCTTGCCGTTCTTGAAGCTGACCTGGCCCTTCTTGGTGAACTTGTCGTCACCGATATACTTGAAGGCATTGTCGCCTCCGCCCGGCTTGGCGTCGATCGCGCTGAGGTCGATGATGTCGCCCTCCTTGCGATTGAAGTC
>NZ_JAGRLA010000051.1 GCF_020442045.1 Bauldia sp.
GGCGCTTGCGGAGGAGGATCAGGCGGGCGTCGAGATTTTCCGAATGCGCGGGCAGGCGCAGCGCCGGATCGAGGCGGAGTTCGCGGGTGGTGAATTCGTTGCGGCCGTTGGCGAGATGCTCGCGCAGGAGCCGCCAGAGGATCGCGCCGGCGACGCCCTTGATGAGGTAGTCGCGGTCGAGAAAGACACTCTGGTCCGCGCGGAAGTATCGGACGGTCAGCTGCCCGTCGGCCGGCGCCGGGGACATCGCCTCGGCAGGCGTCTCCTCCTGCGTTTCCTGGCGCAGCAGGGCCATCCGCGCCGCGAGGTGGCCGGCGACGAGCGCCAGCGCGTCCTCCTCCTCGTAGCCGAAGCAGTTGATCTCGCCGGCCTCGGCGAAAAGCACGCCGACGACGCATCCGGCCTCGGCGATCGGCAGCGCGATCTGGCTGCGCGGGGCGGCGAGGCCGGGAAAGGCGATCCGGCGCGGGGCGTCGGCGACGAGGCCGCTCCGGCGCGCGGAATCGCTCAGCGCCTCGCCGTAGCGGTATTCGCGGGTCATGTGGCCGATGCGGATCGGCGCATTCTCGCGGGCGGCGACGCCGATCACCCCCTCGCCCGGCGCCACCTCGGCGCCGACTCCGGTCACCGGGTAGCCGCGGGAGGCGACGGCGTAGAGGCGCCCCGCCTCGCCCCCCGCCATCAGCACCATCGAGCAGCCGATGCCGAAATCCCGGTCGAGGCAGGCGGTGGTGCAGTCGAGGAGTTCGTCGAGGTCCGCGCAGCCGTCGAGCGCCGCGCAGGTCCGCCGGGTCGCCGCGAGGAGCGACGGCCGGTTCGTGACCAGCGGCACGACCGGCCCCGGCACCGCCTCGACCGACAGCACCCGGTAGACGTCCGAACCGAGCAGGCGGAAGACGTCCTCCACCCCGTGGTGCGAGGCGATGCCGGCGAGCTTGGCCTTCATGCTTTCGAACAGCGGACCGGCGGTCTCCGTTCCCTCGTAGGCAAGCGCGAGGCGGAAATGTCCCAGCGTCTCGGGGTCGGTCACGAGTACCGTCGCCCGCCGCGTCTCCATGACGTTCCGGCGGGTCTTGTTGAAGAACTGGTAGGAGAGCGCGACCCGCTCGGGATCGACGTAATGCACCTGGCTGATCATCGAGACGTTGGGGATGCCGTTCGCGTCGCAGGTCGCGAGCACCGAGGCCACGACACCCTCCATCGCCCGGCGCAGCCCGTCGAGGCGGAGACCGCTCATCGCGCGATCTCCGTCCCGGCGCCGGGGCCCGGCGACTGGGTGAACACCCGCTCCGGCACGAGTTCGATCGCCACCAGGTCGTCGCTCTGCCAGACGCAATAGCCGGCCGCCTGGACCGGCGAATAGCCGATCTCGACGAGACCGTCCCGGAAGAGCGCGTTCTGCCGGTCCATCTCGGGCAGATCGTCGGGCGAGGCGGGACGTAACTCGGCCCGCGCCGCCTTCACCTGGAACGAGTCGTGGTTCCGCGTGGCGGTAAAGGTCACCGCCACCGGCCGCCCGTCCGCGAGCGCCGACAGGAGCGCAGGATTGGCCGTCTCCCCCAGCAGGATGCGGAAGACCCCCGCGGCCGAGATGCGGCACGCGACACCGAGCCCGAGGATCGGCGCGCCGTCCGCGCCGCTCGACGCGATCGCGACGCCGCACCCGCTTTGGGCGAAGGCGACCAGGGCGGGCGGCACGACCGGGCGCGGCTCCGGGGCGCCGCATTCGGGTGGGGCCGAGGTCATCCTGACATCTCCGTCGTGACAGCCCGACGCTCCCGGACCGGACCGCATGTAACCGGTCGCGACGACGGCCGCATCAGGCTTTGAACCCGAGCGAAGCCGGGGCGCGCCGCGGCGCCGGCCGGACCGCCTCGTCTGACGCATTCCGTGTGGAGGGACACGGATCGACCGATCAGCGGAATCGTTCGCCCGGATCCTCGCAAAACCTGACCGCCTCGCCGTTTCATGGATCGAACCAAACCCGGTTGCTGTAGTCTCCTATGCTACCGAAGCCCTTTCCAGCCTTCCTGGCGTCGAGGCTCTTCCAGAGCCTTTTTGTGATCGTGCCGGCAAGACTTCGGGAACGCCTACCAACAGGACTCGAATCGTATTCAGGTTCGATCCCGCCGGTACGGAGGTCCCAGGAGACCAATCCGGACGCCATTGTGAGTCTTGAAGTCGCGTTCGATCCCAGCCGGAGCGATCCAACAGGGACAATCAGGCCGGCCGTCATGATCCCATCGGCGACGGATATCGTCCCCGTCCCAACTTATCACCCCCCGACCGACAGCGCGCCCGAGCCCCTGCCTCCGTGCGCCAGGGAGTCGCCGCTCGGCCGCCGACGCGGATGGCGGTGCATCTCGGTATCGCCCTGACGATCAACGCCGGATATTCCCTGATCGCGCGGCCACTCGCGGTTCCGGCAAGGGTCGGGTGGCTGCCGGCGAGCGGCTCGATCTTCCGCACCGAGCGCCACCAGGCGGGCCAGGCCACCACCGCGCGCAGCGCCGTCCCGGCGGGAGGACCCGGCGCGGACAGATCCCGCTCGGTCGTCAGATCGAATTCATAGGCCAATCTCTCCTCCGAACCCGGTTGCAGGCGAGGACGGTCCTCACGGCGCGTGAATACGGGCAGCGGCGCCGTTCAACATTTTCGCTGGCGGGCTTGTCGGTCGCGGCGCTCTTCCCGGTAAGCGGCTTGAGCCCCCGTCGCCGGAGCCTCATGATGGGGTCACAACCACCGGAAGGCGAATGAGATGGCACCGGATGCAAGCCGGACGCTCGCGTCGCGGATCGCTTCGCTCGACGTCGAGAAGGATTGTCGGGAGATCACGCTTCTTCTCGCGACCTGGGAGTTTGCCTGGGACATCGAGCGGGCACTCGAATTCGCGCTGTTCCGGACCTATGCGGTGCCGGCGATCTCCGGCCTTCTGGCGCGCACTGGCGAGTTCGAACGGCGGCCGCGAAAGCGCTACGACGACACCGAACTGATCCTGGCGGAGATCCAGGAAAACGGCTTCGACAGCAACCGTGGGCGGCGGGCACTCAAGCGGCTGAACGAGATGCATGGCCGCTTCAAGATCGCCGACGGCGACATGCTCTATGTCCTGTCGACCTTCGTCATGGAGCCGATCCGCTGGCTGGACCGATACGGCCGGCGGCCGATGACGCCGCATGAGCAGCGCGCATGGTGCAACTACTACAGGAGGCTTGGGGAGCATATGGGAATTCCAGACATCCCGGGCGACCTGGAGACGTTCCGGCGCTTCAACGAGGCGTATGAAACCGGGAACTTCCGGTTCGCGGAACCCAACAAGGCCGTCGCGACCGCGACGAGCGATCTGCTGCTTGGCTTCTACCTGCCCCGCTGGCTGCTGTGGGCCGGCCGGCCGGCCGTCCGTGCCTTCATGGACACGCCGCTCCTGGCGGCCATGGGCTTTCCGCCGGCGCCGCGATGGCCTCGCCGCGCGCTCCTGACGGCTCTGGCGATTCGCGCACGGGCATTGCGCATCCTTCCCGCCCGGCGTCGTCCGCGGCTCCTGACACAAGTGCGCCGCCCCACCTATCCCGAGGGCTATGCAATTGAGGAACTCGGCACGTTCGGCAGAGCCGGGCGAACGAACCGGAAATGCGTCTGACGTCCGGACGCGCAGGACTCCCGATCCGCGTCCTACCGCTGGCATTCAATTGTGCGTGGTTCGGCGACGTCGGTTTCGCCCGCTTCTTTCGGCATGCGCGCTGCACGACCCGGACCGCAGGGCGCATTGAGAGTCCTTCCGAACTTCGGGGCCTGGAGCGGAACCGCTGTCGCCCTGTCACCGCCTGCGAAGAAGGTCCGCTGACCGGCAGAGCGGCACTCCGAATGCTTCGCGATTGCATCGAAGGTCCACAATGACGGGCCGCACCGAAGCGGATCGAGAGGTGACGGATGGCTGGCATGGGCCGATTTCGCCAACCCTGCATCGAGGCGTCGCCCCCGGGGTCATGACTTGTGGCCGGTCCTCGGCGTGATTATGTACAGTCCATTCCATCCCGCCGAGGGCGAGGCCGATCCCCGGATCCAGCCCGAAGACCAGGTCATCCAGACCGCAGTCGCGGATATCTTCGAC
This sequence comes from Bauldia sp., assembly GCF_020442045.1. Taxonomy (GTDB): domain Bacteria; phylum Pseudomonadota; class Alphaproteobacteria; order Rhizobiales; family Kaistiaceae; genus Bauldia. Next base: position 4,112 of record NZ_JAGRLA010000051.1, read on the forward strand.
GCCCTCATCTCCTCCATGGCCGACACCAGCCTCGACTCCGACCTCGACGAGGTCCTCTGGACGACTGTCAACACCTTCCACCGCGCCGTCGAGCGGATCGAACGCAGACTGGACGACAACGAGCAGGGGCAGAAGCGCCTCCATCTTGAGCTGGACGGCTCCGAGGTGAAATCCGTCGAGCTCGAAACCCTGATCGCCATCGGCCAGGGGCTCATCGGCCGACGGGAGAGCATGGAGCTCTTCCGCGAAACCGCCGCCGACATCTACCTCCGGGCCACCGGCACGAACTGGGCGCCGGGCTCGGGCTCGAAGGTCAGTCATCGCCAGCTGACCGCCGCCATGATCGACAGCCGGGACTTCATTGCCGCGAAGCAACGCGCGGAGACCGAACGGCTCGTTCCACCGGGTCCGAAAATTGCCTTCTCGGGCGGCGAAACCACCGATCACCGGCCGATCTGGGACCGGCTCGACCAGATCCTCGCCAGGCATCCCGACATGGTGCTGCTGCACGGCGGGTCGCCGAAAGGCGCCGAGCGCATCGCGGCCACCTGGGCCAGCAACCGCAAGGTGCCGTAGGTTGCCTTCAAGCCGGACTGGACCCGCCATGCCAAAGCCGCGCCGTTCAAGAGCAACGACCAGGTGCTCGACTGCATGCCGATCGGCGTCATCATCTTTCCGGGCACCGGCATCCAGGAGAACCTGGCCGACAAGGCTCGCAAGATGGGTATCCCGGTCTACCGCATGGCAAAGGCCGGTGCTTGATCGAAACCTCAGCCCTGCTTCGGCAGGGCCGTTCTCTCGACATTGCCCTGTGCCGATTTTCGCGCCAGTCCCAACAATAGTCCCGAGAACGCAGGTGCCACGATGCTGGTTCACCTGGTGAGTGAAGGTCCATGATCGTACACCGGTCACGGTCGCGCGCAATGCGGCCATGATCATCCATGTGTCAGGGCGTAGAACATTGACAGAACATGCGCTGTCTGGGAAGATTCCATCCCATGGGCTCGGAGGCCTGGCATGTTCAACCGTTCGGGGCAATCTGAGGTCTACCCCCGCGAGATCCAGCTGAAGCGGATCGACCCTTCCCTGAACATGAGACGGTTCTACAGGATGACCGTCGAGCGCGATCTCTTCGGCGGCTTCTGCCTGATCCGCGAATGGGGCAGGATTGGTTGCCCTGGACAGGTTCTCGTCGAGCGGCATGTCGATGAGGGGCAGGCAATCAATGCGCTGATGAAGCTCTCCCGGACCAAGTATCGTCGAGGTTACGGCAGCTGAGGGCATCCCGTTCACGGTGCGGCGCCCGGCCGCCTGACGGTCTCGCGGTCCCTCGCTGCGATCGAGGCTGCCGACCCGGGCTGATGCCTGGTTGCGTTCCGCGGACCCTATTCCCGATTGGAGCCGCTTGTCCGCCGTCAGCACCCGTGGGACGATTTGAGGTGATTGAGCAACGGAGGGTTTCTGGTTCATCGTAACCGCCAAGGAGTGGAGATGAGCCAGAAACCCGGAACGCAGAGAGCGGCCGCCGAGAA
>NZ_JAGRLA010000052.1 GCF_020442045.1 Bauldia sp.
AAACGCCGATTGCTTCGCACGAGGAGGACATCAGTCATGTCGATCGAGCCCGGGAAGAGCCTTCTCGCCATCGCGGCGTCACGACAGGTCGCGCGAATGGAGCCGTCGGAGAGCCGCCGGACGATACGCGTGATCCGTCGCCTCTCGCCTCATCTGCTCGCCGATATCGGCTATTTCCGGACCCCGCAGGGGATCGTCAGGTCGCTTTGAAGGCTGGTCGGGAAGGAGGGCGCTCCGGCCCTCCCGCGCCATTCGCCCGCTGCCTATGCGGCGTCGATCATCGCCTGGCGCATGTCGACATAGTTGGCGCAGATGTCGAGAAGCTCGTCGACGTGGTTCTCGAAGAAGTGGTTGGCGCCGGGAACGATCTGCTGATCGATCTTGATGCCCTTCTGGGTCTTCAGCTTGTCGACCAGCGCCTGGACGTCCTTCTGCGGCACGACGCGGTCGGAATCGCCGTGGACGATGAGGCCCGAGGACGGGCAGGGCGCAAGGAAGGTGAAGTCGTGGAGGTTGGCCGGCGGCGCGATCGAAATGAAGCCCTCGACCTCGGGACGGCGCATCAGGAGCTGCATGCCGATCCAGGCGCCGAAGGAGAAGCCGGCGACCCAGCAGCCGCGCGCATCCGGGTGGACGGACTGGATCCAGTCGAGCGCGGCGGCCGCGTCCGAAAGCTCTCCGGCGCCGTGGTCGAACTCGCCCTGGCTGCGGCCGACACCACGGAAATTAAAGCGGAGAACCGCGAAGCCGCGCTTCGAGAACATGTAGAAGAGCTGGTAGATGACCTGATTATTCATCGTGCCGCCAAACGCCGGATGCGGATGGAGGATGATGGCGATCGGGCCGTTCTTCCGCTTCGCGGGCTGGAAACGCCCTTCGAGGCGGCCGGCGGGACCGGTGAAAATGACTTCTGGCATGTCTTGTCGACTTCTCTCTTCTGGGGCGCCGGCAGAACGGAGGGACACTCGGGCCGGGCCACGCCTTGTCGCGCGCGAGGGGCGGCATTCATATCACGATCGGCGGGGGCGATTTCAAGCAAAAGGGCGGACGCGTCGCGCGCCCCGGCTTTCGACCGGTGAGCGCCCTCCGATTGACGCGGAACGGGCCGATGTCGAGGGCCGTGTCATCGACCTCGGGGAGCGCCGTGGCACCATGGGCCGGACGATGGCGATCGGCCGGTCGAAATGACGAAGGACGTCGATCTCGGGCGACCCGGGCGATGTGATTTGCGTTCCGCGGCAAAGCATGGTCTTGCAAGTCCGCCATGGACCGCCTTTATCTCGACTATAACGCGACGGCGCCGCTCCGCCCGGTGGTGCGCGAGGCCATCATCGATGTCCTGGCGAAGGTCGGCAACGCGTCGTCCGTGCATGCCGAGGGGCGCGAGGCGCGCCGTCTTGTCGAGACCGCGCGGCGTCAGGTGGCTGCGCTGGTCGGTGGCGATGCCAGGCTGGTGACCTTCACCAGTGGCGGGACCGAGGCCAACAACACGGTGCTGACGCCCGACTGGCGGAGCGGCGGCCATCCGCATCGGGCGGATTTCCTGGTGACCGGCGCGACCGAGCATGCATCCGTGTTGGCCGGCGGGCGGTTCCCCGAAGACCGGGTGAGGACCATTCCGGTCGACGGTAACGGACTCCTGCGGCTCGACAGCCTGGAGCGCATCCTGGAGGGGCTCGCGGCGGAAGAAGGGCGGCCGCTGGTCTCGGTCATGCTGGCAAACAACGAAACGGGCGTCATCCAGCCGGTCGCGGAGATCGCGGCCCTCGCACACCGGGCAGGCGCCATCATCCATACCGATGCGGTGCAGGCGGCGGGGCGGATTCCGGTCGATATCGCCGCCCTCGGCGTCGACGTGCTGACGCTGTCAGCGCACAAGATCGGCGGACCGCAAGGCGCGGGCGCCATCGTCCGCGCCTCGGAGGCGCTGACCTTCGCGCCCCTGATCCGCGGCGGCGGCCAGGAGAAGCGGCTCAGGGCCGGGACAGAGAACGTCGCCGGGCTCGTCGGATTCGGAGCGGCCGCGGAGGCCGCGCTGGCCGATCTGCCGATGGCGGAAAGCTGGAGCGCATGGCGAGACCGGATCGCCGATGCCATCGCCGCGAGCGCCTCGAAGGTGACGGTCTTCGGCGGCGGGGCGCCGCGTTTGCCCCAGACCCTGTGCATCGGCGTGGACGGGGTACCGGCCGAAACCCTGGTGATTGCCCTCGACCTCGAAGGAGTGGCGGTTTCATCCGGTTCCGCCTGTTCGTCGGGAAAGGTCTCGCCAAGCCATGTATTGGCGGCTATGGGAGTGCAGGAGAAAGCCGCAAAAACGGGAATCCGTCTCTCTTTGGGGTGGGAATCCGGGGAATCCACCTTAGATTTATTCGCAAAGAGATGGGCTCGCGTGCTAAAGCACGTAGCGCCGGGACACGTTCGGGCGGCCTGAGCCGCGCCGAGAAGCTCGACCCGCGGTCCTTGAAGCCGCAGTGGATGGAGTAAGACAATGCCTGCCGTTCAGGAAACGGTCGATACCGTTCGCGGGATCGACGTTGACCAATACAAATACGGTTTCGTCACGGATGTCGAAACGGACAAGGCGCCGAAGGGCCTGTCCGAGGATACCGTGCGTTTCATCTCGGCCAAGAAGGGCGAGCCGGAATGGATGCTCGAATGGCGGCTCGACGCCTATCGGCGCTGGCTGACCATGGCCGAGCCGACCTGGGCGCGGGTCAGCTATCCGAAGATCGACTTCCAGGACATCTACTATTACGCGGCGCCGAAGAGCACGGCCGGGCCGAAGAGCCTCGACGAGGTCGATCCGGAGCTGCTCGCCACCTACGAGAAGCTCGGCATTCCGCTGCGCGAGCGTGAGGTGCTGGCCGGAGTCCAGGGCGCCAAGGTGGCGGTCGACGCGGTGTTCGATTCCGTCTCGGTGGTCACCACCTTCAAGGAGGAGCTGAAGAAGGCCGGAGTCATCTTCTGCTCGATCTCCGAGGCGATCCGCGACCATCCGGAGATCGTGAAGAAGTATCTCGGCTCCGTCGTCCCGGTGACCGACAACTTCTACGCGACGCTCAACTCGGCGGTCTTCTCCGACGGCTCCTTCGTCTACGTGCCGGAAGGCGTCCGCTGCCCGATGGAGCTGTCGACCTATTTCCGCATCAACGAGCGGAATTCCGGCCAGTTCGAGCGGACGCTGATCATCGCCGAGAAGGGCGCCTATGTGTCCTATCTCGAGGGCTGCACGGCGCCGATGCGCGACGAGAACCAGCTCCACGCGGCGGTGGTCGAGCTGATCGCCCAGGAGGACGCCGAGATCAAATATTCGACGGTCCAGAACTGGTATCCCGGCAATGCCGAGGGCAAGGGCGGCATCTACAACTTCGTCACCAAGCGTGGCGACTGCCGCGGCGCCCGCTCCAAGATCTCGTGGACGCAGGTCGAGACCGGCTCGGCGATCACCTGGAAATATCCGAGCTGCATCCTGCGCGGCGACGACTCGGTAGGCGAGTTCTATTCGATCGCCGTGTCGAACGGGTACCAGCAGGTCGATTCCGGGACCAAGATGACCCACCTCGGCAAGAACACCAAGAGCCGGATCATCTCCAAGGGCATCGCCGCCGGCTTCTCGCAGAATACCTACCGGGGCCTCGTCACCAGCCACCGCAAGGCGACCGGCGCGCGCAACTACACCAACTGCGACTCGCTGCTGATCGGCAATGACTGCGGCGCCCATACGGTGCCCTATATCGAAGCCAAGAACCCGACCGTGAACTTCGAGCATGAGGCGACCACCTCGAAGATCTCGGACGACCAGCTCTTCTACGCCAAGAGCCGCGGCCTCGGTGACGAGGAAGCGGTGGCGCTGATCGTCAACGGGTTCGTCAAGGACGTCATCCAGCAACTGCCGATGGAATTCGCCGTCGAGGCGCAGAAGCTGATCGGCGTCAGCCTTGAAGGGAGCGTCGGCTAGGCCGGCGGAGACGAAGAACAGGGAAGGGGCGAGATGGGCGAGACGGTGAAACCGGTGGTCAACATATCCGAGGTCGAGTTTCGCGATACCGGCCACGGCGACAAATTCGCCGCCAGGCTCGGCCAGGTCGCCGCCCGGATCGGCTCGAAGGGCATCGGCTGCAACGTGACGATCGTGCCGCCCGGCAAGGCCGCCTTCCCCTATCACGTCCATCACGCGATCGACGAGCTGTTCGTGATCCTGGTCGGGACGGGCGAATACCGCTTTGGCGACGAACGCTATCCGATCCGGTCGGGCGACGTCCTCGCGGCGCCTAAGGGCGGACCGGAAAACGCGCACCAGATCGTCAATACGGGCGAGGGCGACCTGCAATACCTCGCCTTCTCGACGAAGACCGAGACGGACGTGGTCGAGTATCCGGACTCCGGCAAGTTCGCGGTCTCGTCGCGTTTCGACTGGAATACGGGAAGCGGCGGCGTGCGCTATATCGGCCGCGCGGAGAATTCCCTCGACTACTGGGACGGGGAGTAGACGCCCTGAGACGGGTTTGGAACGGGCCGGCGAGCCGATGAGCGCGACATAGGCCGCGGCCGTTATTTGGCCGGGGATCGGGGCTTCCGGCGCGTGCCGGACCGTACCGGGCGGGTAGAGTTGTTTCGCCCCGATGACGACTGGCCGAGGCCGGCGCCGCCGGGACGACAGAACAGGAAACGTGTGAATGGCATTGCTTGAAATCGAGAACCTCCACGCCAATGTCGACGGACGGGAGATCCTCCGCGGCATCGACCTCGCGGTCGAGCGCGGCGAAGTGCACGCGATCATGGGGCCGAACGGCTCGGGCAAGTCGACGCTGGCCTATGTGCTGGCCGGCCGCGACGGCTACGAGGTCACCGGCGGCGCGGTCCGCTTCCTCGGCAAGGACCTGCTGGAGATGGAACCGGACGAGCGGGCCGCCGCCGGCGTCTTCCTCGCCTTCCAGTATCCGGTGGAGATCCCGGGCGTGGCGACCATGACCTTCCTCAAGGCGGCGCTCAACGCCCAGCGGAAGGCCCGCGGCGAGGAGGAGCTATCGACGCCCGACTTCATGCGCAAGGTCAGGGGAGTCGCCGAAGAGCTGAATGTGACTCAGGAAATGCTCCGCCGGCCGCTCAATGCCGGTTTCTCCGGCGGCGAGAAGAAGCGGAACGAGATCCTGCAGATGGCGTTGCTGGAGCCGTCGCTCTGCGTCCTCGACGAGACGGATTCCGGCCTCGACATCGACGCGCTGAAGCTCGTCGCCGACGGCGTCAACAAGCTCCGCTCGCCGGAGCGCGGGATGCTGGTGATCACCCACTACCAGCGGCTGCTGAACTACATCGTGCCGGATTTCGTGCATGTGCTGTCGGCCGGGAAGATCGTTCGTTCGGGCGGCAAGGAGCTGGCGCTGGAACTCGAGGAGCGGGGCTATGCCGAGTTCGTCGAGGCGGCGGCCTGAGGATCGAGATGACTGCTGAGCCACGTACCGTCCGGACCAAGGCGGAAGAGACACTCGCTGCCGAATTCGCGGCGGCGCGCGACGCGCTTCCCGGTGGCGAGCGGGTGCGGGAACGCCGCGACGCCGCCTTCTCGCTGTTCGAGCGCTTCGGCCTGCCCCATCGCCGCGTCGAGGCCTGGAAATATACCGACCTCCGGGCGCTGCTCCGCACCGCGGCACCGCTTGCCGGCCCGGCGACACCGGATCTCCTGGCGCCGGTCGCCGAGGACGATCCGATCGCCGGTCTCGACCGGGCGCAACTCGTCGTCGCCAATGGCGTCTATCGGCCGGAGCTGTCCGACCTCGATGGGGTCGAAGGCGTCACCGTCGAGGCCCTTGCCGATGTCGCGAAGAACGCGCCCGACCGCATCGGCCGGCTGTTCGAGGACAGCGACGACGTGGTGATGGCGCTGAACACGGCGCTGTTCGCGGGCGGCGTCTACGTCAAGGTCGCGGCCGATGCGAAGCCGGCCCGCCCGCTCGAGGTGGTCTATCTGACGGCCGCGGCCGAGCCGGTTTCGGTCGTCTGCCGCAGCGTCGTCGAGGTCGGCGCGAATGCCTCGATGCGCCTCATCGAGAGCTTTCGCGGACCGGCTGGCATTGCCTATCAGGTCAACGCGCTGACCGAGCTCGATATCGGGCTCGGCGCGAAGGTGACCTGGTCGCGCGTCCAGACCGAGAGCGAGGCGGCGCAGCATCTCGCCAGCTTCGTCGCGCGCGTCGCCGGCAACGCGACCCTCGATCACCTGGCGGTCAACCGCGGCGCGGCGCTGTCGCGCTGGCAGGGCTTTGTGATGATCGAGGGCAGGGGCGCCAGGACCGGATTCTACGGCGCGACCATGCTGGCCGGCACCGAGCACGGCGACAATGCCCTCGTCGTGCGCCACGTGGCGCCGGACTCGACCAGCACCGAGCTGTTCAAGAATGTCGTCGACGGCAGGGCGACCGGCGCCTTCCAGGGCATGATCGCGGTCGAGCGCGACGCGCAGAAGACCGACGCGAAGATGATGACCCGGGCGCTGCTGCTCTCCGACGAGGCGCAGTTCGCCTCGAAGCCGGAACTCGAGATCTTCGCCGACGACGTCCGCTGCGGCCATGGCGCGACCGCCGGCGATATCGACCAGACCATGCTCTTCTACCTGATGTCGCGCGGCCTGCCGCGGAAGGAGGCGGAACGGCTGCTGATCGAATCCTTCCTCGACGAGGCGATCGATGCGATCGACGACGAGCCGGTCGCCGAGGCGCTGAAGGGTATCGTCTCGGGCTGGCTCGAACGGCGGGGAGCGGCGACATGAACGCCCCGACGGCAACGACGGCGGTGGCCTATGACGTCGAAGCCGTGCGTCGGGACTTCCCGATCCTCGCCCGCACCATCTACGACAGGCCGCTGGTCTATCTCGACAACGCGGCCTCCGCGCAGAAGCCGCAGGCGGTGATCGACGCGGTGTCGGCGGCCTATGGCAGCGAATATGCGAATGTCCATCGCGGCCTCCACTTCCTCTCCAATGCCGCGACGGAGAAATACGAGGAGGCGCGCGAGACCGTCCGCCGCTTCATCAATGCCGACCGGGTCGAGGAAATCATCTTCACCCGCAACGCCACCGAGGCGATCAACCTCGTCGCCTCGTCCTTCGGCCGCGACGCGATCGGCGAGGGCGACGAGATCGTCCTCTCGATCATGGAGCATCATTCCAACATCGTGCCGTGGAACTTCCACCGCGAGCGCAAGGGCGCGGTCATCCGCTGGGCGCCGATCGCCGACGACGGGACGTTCCTGCTCGACGAGTTCGAGAAGCTGCTGACCGATCGCACGAAGATCGTCGCCATCACCCATATGTCGAACGTCACGGGCACGGTGGTGCCGATCAAGGAGATCTGCCGGATCGCCCATGCGCGGGGCATTCCGGTGCTGATCGACGGCAGCCAGGGCGCGGTGCATGCGCCGGTCGACGTCCGTGACATCGACTGCGACTTCTACTGCCTGACCGGGCACAAGCTCTATGGCCCCACCGGGATCGGCGTGCTCTACGGCAAGAGCGGACGGCTGACGGCGATGCCGCCCTACATGGGCGGCGGCGAGATGATCGCCGAGGTCACTGAAAACGGCGTGACCTATGCCGAGCCGCCGCATCGCTTCGAGGCGGGGACGCCGCCGATCGTCCAGGCGATCGGCCTCGGCGCGGCGCTGGCCTATATCGAGAGCATCGGCCGCGAGAAGATCGCCGCGCATGAGGCGGCGCTCCGCGCCTATGCGATGGAACGGCTGTCGAAGATCAACAGCCTGACCCTCTACGGAACGACCAGCGACAAGGGCGCGATCGTGTCCTTCAACATGGCGGGCGCCCATCCCCATGACATCTCGACCATCATCGACCGGTCGGGCGTCGCGGTGCGGGCGGGGACCCATTGCGCGCAGCCGCTTCTCTCCCGATATGGAACCACGGCTACCTGCCGTGCCTCTTTCGGCATGTACAATACCCTGGGCGAGGTCGATGCGCTGGCCGAGGCGCTGCAGAAAGCCCATGAGTTCTTTGTATGAGCGACGCCATGGATGACCGACCGACCGATACCGCGGGCCGCGAGGTGAAGACGTCAACCGACCCGGTCGTGCTCGACGACGGGATGGCTGAACCGGTCACCCCCCAGGCGACTGGCTCCGCCATTCCGCCGGAGGAGCTGGAACGGTTGACCCAGGACATCGTCTCTGCCCTCAAGACCGTCTACGACCCCGAGATTCCGGCCGACATCTACGAGCTCGGCCTGATCTACAAGGTCGATATCGACGACGACCGCAACGTTGCCGTCGACATGACCCTGACCGCGCCCGGCTGCCCGGTGGCCGGCGAGATGCCGATGTGGGTCGAGAACGCGGTCAGCCTCGTGCCGGGGGTCGGCCGGGTCGACGTAGCGATGGTGTTCGATCCGCCCTGGACGCCGGATCGCATGTCGGACGAGGCGAAGGTCGCCCTCGATTGGTACTGAGGGCCACGCCGGTGACCGGTCGTCCGAAGATCGACGGGGTGCTGGAGACCTGTCTCTATTGCGACGACGTGCCGGCAACCCGCGCCTTTTACGAGCGCGTCTTCGGATTCACGGCGATGGTGGCCGAGGACCGGATCGTGGCGATGGATGCCGGCAAGGGGCATGTGCTGATCCTGTTCAGGCGGGGCGGGACGACGGCGCCGGTGCCGGTCGGGGGGAGCTCCATCCCGCCGCATGACGGCGCCGGTCCCCAGCATTTCGCCTTCGCCATTCCCGCCGCCGCCTATGGCGACTGGAAACGGCATCTGGAAGACGAAGGCGTCGCCGTCGAAAGCGAGGTCGACTGGCCCTCGGGAGGCAGGAGCCTGTATTTCCGGGATCCGGAGGGCCATCTCGGCGAGCTGGCGACACCCGGGATATGGTCGAATTACTGATATCCGCCGGTGACCCCCGCGGTTGTCTGGCGAGGCAAATCACCCCATCTTAGGGGTTCGCAGGCGAAACCTGCCTACGCATGAGGAAGACCGGTATGGCAAACCCACGCCCCCGTCCGTCGGTGATGTATCTGACCGAGCGCGCCGCGGCGCGCGTCCGCGAGATTGTCGACGGCTCCGACAAGGAGCTGCTGGGCGTGCGCGTCGGGGTCAAGAAGGGCGGATGCGCGGGCATGGAATACACCCTCGATCCGGTCGAGACCGCCAATCCCGCCGACGACGTGGTCAGCGAGCACGGCGTCAATGTCTATGTCGACCCGACCGCGATCCTGTTCCTGCTCGGCAGCGTCATGGACTACGAGACGACCAAGCTCCGCTCCGGCTTCACCTTCCAGAATCCCAACGAAGTGTCGGCCTGCGGCTGCGGCGAATCCGTGATGCTGAAGCCGGCGGCAGAGGGCGCGCCGGCCGGCGCGTAGCGGGCCGGTGCCGGTGGCCAGCGAGTTCGAGGAATTCGCCAGGGAGCTGTTCGAGCCCTTCGGGCGCGTCGCCTTCCGCCGGATGTTCGGCGGCGTCGGCATTTTCCGGGAGGGGATGATGTTCGCCCTGATCATCGACGACGTCCTCTACCTGAAGGCGGACGACACGACGCGGGCCCGCTACCAAGCGGAGGGCAGCAACCCGTTTTCCTATGACGCGAAGGGGAGGACCGTGGTGACGTCCTACTGGCGGCTGCCCGACGGCGTCTACGACGAGCCGGAGCGCTTCGTCGAGCTCTCGCAAGAAGCATTTGCTGTGGCCGAGCGAGCGCAGGCACGGAAATCGGTGAAGGGCAGGAAGGGAAGGGCGAAGGGCACGCCCTGAGGCCTCGCCTCGTCTCCGTCAGGACGCGGAGGCGGGACGGACCGACCGCAGCAGGAACTGGGGGATGTCTTCCTGGCTGCCGAAGGCGTTCTGCTTTTCGCGCTGCGCTTCGGAGTCATGTTTTTCGCGGCCGCGGCGCGGCTCCCGCTTCGGCTTGCGCTCTCCGCGCCCGCGTTGGGTGGCATCGCCGTTGGCGGCTTCCTCGCCGGAGGCGCCCTCCGCCGCACCATCGGCAGCCGCAGCGACGACGTCCTGCCTGTCGGCATCGGCCTCGTGCTTGTGATGGCGCTTGCCATAGCGGGCATTGGCAAGCTCGTCGGAAGCCTCGACCTGCATCATGTCGATCGGCTGGCCGGTGAGCTTGGTGATCGCCGCGACGTATTTCTTGTCGAGCGGCGTGACGATGGTGACCGCGGTTCCCTTGCGGCCGGCGCGGCCGGTGCGGCCGATGCGGTGGACATAATCCTCCGGGTGGGTGGGAACGTCGAAATTGAAGATGTGGCTCACCGCCGGGATGTCGAGGCCGCGCGCCGCGACGTCGCTGGCGACGAGAAGGGTGAGGTTGTTGGCGCGGAAATCGGCAAGCGTCGCCATGCGCGAGCGCTGGTCCATGTCGCCATGCAGGGCGCCGACCGAGAAGCCGTGACGGGCGAGGGAGCGCTGGACGATCGCCACATCGCGCTTGCGGTTGCAGAAGATGATCGCGTTGGTGAGGTCTTCCGCCTCGCGGATGAGCTTGCGGAGCACCGCGCGCTTGTCGACCGAGTCGCGCCCCGAGGGGACGAGGAACTGGGAAACCGTGGTCGCGGTGGTCGCCGGCGCCGAAGCCTCGACCCGGACCGCGTTCGACAGGAAGGTATCGGCGAGGCGCTGGATCTCAGGCGGCATGGTCGCCGAGAAGAACAGCGTCTGGCGGGTGAAGGGCAGGAGCTTGCAGATCCTCTCGATGTCAGGAATGAAACCCATGTCGAGCATGCGATCGGCTTCGTCGATAACGAGGATCTCGACACCGTTGAGGAGCAGGTTGCCGCGTCCGAAATGGTCGAGCAGCCGGCCGGGCGTCGCGATCAGAACATCCGCGCCGCGATCGAGCTTGCGCAACTGGTCGTCGAACGAGACGCCGCCGATCAGCAGGGCGACGGTGAGCTTGTGGTTGGCGCCGTATCGCTTGAAATTCTCCTCGACCTGTGCCGCGAGCTCGCGGGTCGGCTCGAGGATCAGGGTCCGCGGCATGCGCGCCCGGGCGCGGCCGCGCTCCAGCGAGGTCAGCATCGGCAGCACGAAGGATGCCGTCTTGCCCGTACCAGTCTGGGCAATGCCGAGCACATCCCGGCGCGCCAGGACATGCGGGATCGCCTGCTCCTGGATGGGAGTCGGTGTGTCGTAGCCCACCGCCTCGACCGAAGCGAGAACCTTCGGGCTTAATCCAAGTTCAGAAAATTTCATCTTTGTGAGCAGCCCGGCCCTTGGCCGAAGTCTGACGGAACGGTTTAAGACGCGACACCGTCAATCGAATTGAATTCGATCCGGAACATATGCAAAGCCGAGGGAATGTCAACGATTACCGGGATTTAATCTAAGGTCGAGGTAAACGGCTAAGTAGATGTCCATCATGCCTCCGTGCTTTGCACCCGGGAAGCGGGTTTGCTAGGACACCCCGTCCAAAGAGATCGAACGACGTGAGCGGCCACCACCACCATCATCATCATGTCGCGGAGGGCGGCGCGGGCGACCGCCGCGTGGCATGGGCGGTCGCGGTCAACGTCTTGCTGACCGTCGCCCAGGCGGTTGGCGGCATTCTCGCCGGCAGCCTGTCGCTGGTCGCCGACGCGCTCCACAATCTCAGCGATGCCGCCTCGCTCGGTATCGCCTTCGCGGCGCGTCGCATCGCCCGCCGTCCCTCGGACGATTCGATGACCTTTGGCTACGTTCGCGCCGAGATCGTCGCCGCGCTGATCAACTACACGACGCTGATCGTCATCGGCCTCTATCTCGTCTACGAGGCGATCATCCGGTTTCTCGATCCGGAACCGGTCGATGGCTGGCTCGTCGTGATCATCGCCGGCGTGGCGCTGGTCGTCGATCTGGCCACCGCGCTGCTCACCTTCGCCCTCTCGAAGGAGAGCATGAATATCCGTGCCGCCTTTCTGCATAACGTCGCCGACGCGCTCGGTTCGATCGGCGTCATCGCGGCCGGCGCGCTGATCCTGCTGTTCGGCTGGACGATCGTCGACCCGATCGTCACCCTCCTCATCGCGGGCTACATCCTGTGGATGGCCTTCGCCGAGATCGGCGCCGCCATCCGCATCCTGATGCTCGGCACGCCGCCCGAAATCGACGTTCCCGATCTCGTCGCCGCGATGTCGGGGGTGAGGGGCGTGAAGAGCGTCCATCACCTGCATATCTGGTCGATCGACGAGCGGCATTCCGCCCTCGAAGCGCATGTCGTGCTCCGGGAGGAAGACGGCGAGGAGCCTGACGGCGAGGTCGTCAAGCAGCGCATCAAGGCGATGGTCAGCGCCAGGTTCGGCGTGAGGCACGCCATGCTCGAACTCGAACATACGGCGACCGAATGCAGGGGCGACAGCGCCCAGGTCGTCGGCCATCGGATGATGGAGACCGCGGCGGCGGGTCACGACCACCACGGACACTGAGCGCCGTCAGTTGGTCGCCGGGCCGAAGATGTACTCGGTCGGCGAGAACATGTGCAATTCGAAGGTCTCGTCGAATCCGTCACTCGGGTCGACCGTCTGAAGGAAGACCGACAGGCCGTCGGCGTCCGACTCCGTCTCGTAGTCGACGACATCGAGGCCGAGGTCGGCAAGTTCGGTGATTTCGACGGACTGGTCGATCACCGCGCTGCCATCCGCCTCGTAGGCGACCCACTGGACGAACAGCCGGGCGGTCACGGGCTCCAGGCCGGTCCGGGCGATGACGACCCGGTAGACGCCGTTCCGATCGGCATCCTCCCAGGTGCCGCTGACCCGAACGTCTTCCACCGAACCGGGAATCGCCCTGACGGACTCGGCGAGATCGTCCGCGAAAGCGCTTCCGGCCAAACCGACGCCGACACTGAAGCCGGTTATCAGCGCATACTTGCGATACATACGGTTCCCCTCACGCGACTGTCGGTCGGTAGATAGGTGACGAGAGAGGGAGGTCCACCAACCGCGGGTAGGTATCGGCTAGATGTCAAGGTCGTGGGCGAACTCGGCCCGTTCCTGAATGAAGCGGAAGCGCTCCTCGGCCTTGTTGCCCATCAGGCTCTCGACCGTCGCTCCGGTCGGTTCGTCCCCGACGATCTCGACGCGGAGCAGAATCCGGCGCTCCGGCGCCATGGTGGTCTCCTTGAGCTGGGCCGGGAGCATCTCGCCGAGCCCCTTGAAGCGCCCGATCTCCACCTTGCCCTTGCCGGTGAAGGCCGACTTGAGCAGTTCTTCGCGATGCGCCTCGTCCCGTGCGTAGACGGTCTTGCTACCCTGGGTGAGGCGGTAGAGCGGCGGGACGGCGAGGTAGAGGTGGCCTTCGCGGATCAACTCGGGCATCTGGCGGAAGAAGAAGGTGATCAGCAGCGAAGCGATATGGGCGCCGTCGACGTCGGCGTCGGTCATGATGATGACGCGCTCGTAGCGAAGGTCCTCGGCACGGTAGCGGCTGCCGGTTCCGACCCCCAGCGCCTGCATGAGGTCGGCCAGCTGCTGGTTCTGCGCAAGCTTGTCGCGGCCGGCATTCGCGACGTTGAGGATCTTGCCGCGCAGCGGCAGGATCGCCTGCGTCGCCCGGTTGCGCGCCTGCTTGGCGGAGCCGCCGGCCGAGTCGCCCTCGACGATGAAGATCTCGGTGCCCTCCTTGCTGCGGGCGCTGCAGTCGGCAAGCTTGCCGGGCAGCCGGAGCTTGCGGGTCGCGTTCTGGCGGCCGATCTCCTTTTCCTTGCGTCGACGGAGCCGCTCCTCGGCGCGGTCGATCACCCATTCGAGCAGCTTGCTGGCGTCGTTCGGCGAGCCGGCGAGCCAGTGGTCGAAGGGATCGCGCACCGCGTTCTCGACGATCCGCGTCGCCTGGGCGGTGGCCAGCCTGTCCTTGGTCTGGCCGACGAATTCCGGCTCGCGGATGAAGACGGAAAGCAGGCCGCCGGCCGAGGTCATGACGTCGTCGCCGGTGATGACCGCGGCGCGCTTGTTGCCAGTCCGCTCGGCATGGGCCTTCAATCCCTTGACCAGCGCGGCGCGGAGGCCGGCCTCATGCGTCCCGCCTTCGGCGGTCGGGATGGTGTTGCAATAGGAGCGGACGAAGCCATCGCCCGGGAACCATCCGACCGCCCATTCGGCGGCGCCGTGGCCGCTCGCCTTGTCGGTCTTGCCGGCGAAGATGGGGACGATCGTCTTCTCGCCGGCGAGCTCGGCCGCAAGATAGTCGGAGAGCCCGCCGGGGAAGTGAAATTCGGCCTTCTCTGGCGTATCCGTCCCCTCGACAAGCGACGAGTCGCACTGCCAGCGGATCTGGACACCACCGAAGAGATAGGCCTTGGACCGGCTCATCGCGAAGAGACGTTCCGGACGGAAGGCGGCGTCCTTGCCGAAGATCTCGGGGTCGGGAAGGAAGCGCACGCGCGTGCCGCGGCGATTGTGGACCTCGCCGCGCTCCTCGAGGCCGCTGGTCGGCACACCCCTGGCGAAGGTCTGGCCATAGAGTCGCCGGCCGCGTGCCACCTCGACCTCGAGCGACTCCGACAGCGCGTTGACCACGGAAACGCCGACGCCGTGGAGTCCGCCGGACGTGTCGTAGACCTTGGAGTCGAATTTTCCTCCCGCGTGGAGGACCGTCATGATGACCTCCAGAGCCGATTTCGACTTGAACTTGGGATGTGGATCGATCGGCATGCCGCGACCGTTGTCAGTGACGGAGACAAAGCCATCGGCGTCGAGCTGCACGTCGATCCAGGTCGCATGGCCGGCAACGGCCTCGTCCATGGCGTTGTCGATGACCTCGGCGAAGAGGTGGTGGAGACCCTTTTCGTCGGTCCCGCCGATATACATGCCGGGGCGCCGCCGAACCGGCTCCAGACCCTCGAGCACCTCGATATCCGCGGCCGAATAATCGGAGTCGCTCACCGGCGCGCCGTTGGCGACCTTGCGGACGGACTTCGCGCGAGGCCGGCGAGCAGCCTCGGCGACGGCTTTGAGTTCGCCAACCTGCTCATCGATCGTGCCGAACAGGTCGTCGGATTCTTTCGCTTTGGTTTTCATTGATTTCGAGAATTCAGGAGGGCATATCGCTGTGGTCGAATCATCCAGCAGTTTGGCATTTCCGGGTCAAAGGTGCGAGGGCGTTCCTGCTACGTTCCGGATAGCGTCGACATGATGCCGGGATCAGGCTCTCCGCAAGGACCGGGCCTGCGGGTGCCGGCCAGATGACCGGCAGGCCCTGATGACCGGCCGGCGAAGGAAACGAGTATTGCGCGATCGGAACATGAACGGGGAAGAGACGCGGCAGACCGGCGATTCCATCCGGCTGTCCCGGATGCGCGGGCCGGACTTCTTCTGCATCGGCGCCCAGAAGGCAGGGACCCAATGGCTCTACGACCAGCTCAGCCTTCATCCCGACTTCTGGATGCCTCCGATGAAGGAGCTGAAGTATTTCAACCTTTCGCGGCCGCGGAGGCGCATCGCGGAGAAGATGCTCGGTGACGCGACAGACGACCTCGATCGTCTCAACAAGCGTCGCCATCGCGACTACCGGCGCCCGATCGTTGCCGAAGATCTGACCTTCCTTTCGGATTTCGCCGCCCTGCCGATGGATTCGATCGACATGGATGGTTACACGGCTCTCTTCGACCGGAAGGGAGGGCGGCTTACCGGCGACGTGACGCCGGCCTATTCGGCCCTGCGGCCGGCGATGGTCGATCGGATCGTCGGGCAGTTCGGCGAGGCGAAATACGTCTTCATCGCGCGCGACCCGGTCAAGCGCTTCTGGTCGCAGGTCCGCATGCATGTCTACAAGCGGCGCCTCTCGGAAGGGCTCGACGAGAAGGCGGTGGTGAAGCTCCTGTCGCAACGCCGCTACGATGCGCGGTCCTTCTCCTCCCAGATCGTCGAGACCTGGAAGAGCCGGGTCCGGCCGGGCCATTTCGGCCTCTTCTTCTTCGACGACCTGGTGTCCGACGCCGCCAGGTTCCGGCACGACATCATCACCTTCCTCGGGGGCGATCCGGACAAGCCGACGGAACGCATCGCGCCGGACTTCAACCGCAAAAGCGGCAAGTCCTCCGCCCCGATGCCCGACCGGGTCAGGGAACTGGTCGCCGAGCGCTTCGCCGGAGAGCTCAAGGCCTGCGCCAAGAAACTCGGCGGTCCGGCCAGGGAATGGCGCAAGCTCTACGGAGTCTAGACCGGCCAGGCGCGCGCAGTCCGGGAGATTCCGCCGGCGCCCGGCCGGTCGGTAAGGGCGATCTGTTGCAGGCTCGCCACAGTGTTCCGGGAAGTTAACCTCTTGCGGGTAGAAGAAACCGACACGCCGCCGTTCGGCCATAAAGTGGCGTGAAGGGTGATGCCACATCAGGTTGCCTGCCGAGGGGGGCAACGCACCTGACCCGAAACCCGTCCTGTCACGGCCCGCGTTGCCGGGAGACGGCTATTGGTGTCGCTGCGCTGCTCGGACCCGGAGGCCGAGGTCAAGGATCGTCGTTGAAGTGCATGTTTGCGGCAAGCATAGACTTTCGGATCGGGACGCCGTGCGCGGCCCGACGCGGGTCGAGCGGACGTCGCAGGGCTGACAGCAGTCGCATGGTCCGACAGACGACGGAAGTAGTGAGCGATGCAGGCGCGTAGCGTGTTTCCCCGACTGGTGGCGTTTGTTGCGTTTGGCGTGTTGGCCAGCAACGCGATGGCGTTCGACGTCAAGAATTTGAACGAAGAGACGGCACCGGTCGATGCTCTCGAATATGGGCTCGATTCATACCGGAGCGGCGACAAGGAGAGCGCGATCGAGGCGTTGAGCTTCGCCGCCGACAAGGGCAACGCGATCGCCCAGTGGAAGCTCGGCCGGATGTATGCCGAGGGCGACGGCATCGCCCGCGACGACTACAAGGCCTTCGAACTCTTCAGCGAGATGGCCGACGCCCATGCCGACGACAATCCGACCCAGCGGGACTCGCGCTTCGTGTCGAATGCCTTCGTCGCCCTCGGCGAATATTACGAAGAGGGCATCCCGGACACCAAGGTGAAGCAGGACCTTCGCCGCGCCCGCCAGATCTATGGCTATGCGGCATCCTATTTCGGCGACCCGGAAGCGCAATTGAAGCTCGCCTGGATGTATTATCAGGGCGAGGGCGGCGATCGTGATCCGCTGCAGGCGGCGCGGTGGGCCAAGCTCGCTGCCGACAAGGGCGATGCCGACGCGCAGGCGCTGCTCGGCCACCTGCTGTTCGAGGGTGACGGCGTGCCGCGCCAGCCGGTGCTCGGCCTCATGTACCTGACGATCGCACGCAACAAGGCCGACCCGTCCGACCGATGGATTTACGACATGCAGGAGCGGGCGGTTTCCATCGCGACGGAGAATGAGCGCCGCACCGCCATGGCGCTCGCCGGCGATTGGGAGAAGCGGCAGTAGCCTCGGCTCAGGCGCCTACCGGCGGGCGAGTGTCGTCACCGTCAAGGTGTCGGACCGCGCGGACTGTCCGGCCGCGGCGATGCGCTCGGCAAATGCCGGGGCGATCGCGTTCAACGGGATATCGTAGGGGATCGGCGACATCGCCGTGCGGACCGGCGCGAAACTTGCCGCCGGCGCCTTCGGCGTGAACAGCGCCATCGGACAGACGTCCGAAATGTAGGTCCAGGTCGCATTCTCGGCTATCGAGTCGCAGCGCGCATAGCGTTGCCGGCCATGGCAGGCGGGCAGGCAGGCATAGTCACCGACCTGGTATTGGTTCCCGGCATTGGTGCAGACGAGCGTTACCTCCGCCGCGAATGCCGGCAGGGTCGCCGCGACACCGGCCGCAACGACCAGAGACCGCATGAGGTGGTTGCCGATCATCGCATTCCGCCTCCCTTGACGCCGCAAGTGTCGCAACGATCCCCGACGGGCTCAACCCACAACCGCGTGATCATCTCCCGCGCGGGCAGCGCCGAGGGGAGTCCGTCGTCGAGGGGAGGAAGGGCCGTAAGCCGGTCCTTCCTCACGTCTTGCGCCGATCTCAGGTGTTGTAGAACGACTGCATCGTGTCGCTCGGCAGCGTCGCGCCCCGCTGGCAGCTCGCAATCGAACCGATAGCAGCCTGCGCTTGTATCTCGCTTCGGAAGAAGCCACTGACCTGGGCTTCGCCGGGCCCGGCCTTCCTGTCCGCGACATAACAGGCGTTCCTGCCGGCATCCTGCAATACGGTCCATGCCGCTGCGTGACGTGGCTCCATCTGGGAACCGGTGGCGGCGAGGGCCGGCGCGGCCAAGGCCGCAAGTGTCGCTCCGGCGATAATCAGTCTCGAGAACATGGTCATTTCCTTCTGTATGGCCGACCCTGGCGGAGGGGCCGTCGGACGGCCGTTTGCCATGAGCGAGGACGTGGGCGGGTGGGAGTGCCTGCCGCGCCCTCGGCGGTGGCTACTGGATGGAGACATCGCTCGCGACGTGCCTGCCATTCTGCATGGCCCAGGTGATCCGCACCTGCTCACCCGATTTCAGACCCGGATTCTTGAAATTCTTGGGGAGGTAGTAGGTCGTGCCGTCCTGGAGGATGAGGGTCATCGCGCCGGAATCGAAGCTCTTCACGGTCCCGGTGGCCTGGTCCGCGAGGGCGAGCGAGGTCGTGGCGAGAACCGCGGCGATCGCCGCGGGCACAATCATGCGTTTCATGGTCTTGGTCCTGTGAGACGGCTGACGGAGGACGCCAGCTCGTTCCTTGATGAGCGGTCCTGGCTCGTCGGGTCGCGAATGGTTGCTCCATCCGCCGGCGGGTCTCCGCTCACACCCGGAGGCTAACGCCGGCCGCGCCGCCATATCCAGTTAAGGAAACTTAATCCTGTCCGGCCGCCGACGACCACGCATCCGCCCGATTTGGCGAGTCATGGCGGGATTGCGGCATCAGAGGTCGAGCTCGATCACCACGGGAACGTGGTCGGAGGGCTTGTCCCAGCCGCGGGTCCGCTTGTCGATCATCGCCGAAACCAGCCTGTCCGCGGCGGGTGGCGACAGGAGCAGGTGGTCGATGCGGATGCCGTTGTTCCGCTGCCAGGCGCCGGCCTGATAGTCCCAGAAGGAGTAGTGGCCGGGCTCCGACGTGCACGCCCGGAAAGCGTCGGTCAGGCCGAGGTTGATCAGGCGGCGGAAGCGCTGGCGGGTCTCGGGCTGGAACAGCGCGTCGTCGCGCCAGTTCTCGGGATGGCGCGCGTCCTCCGGCTCGGGAATCACATTGTAGTCGCCGGCGAGGACGAACATTTCCTCCGAGGCGAGGCGGGCGTGGGCATAGGCCTCGAACCGGTCCATCCAGGCGAGCTTGTAGGCGTATTTGTCGGAGCCGACCGGATTGCCGTTCGGGAGGTAGAGGGACGCGACGCGAATCGCGCCCCCCTCGACCGAAAACACCGCCTCGATGAAACGTGCCTGGCCGTCGTCGTCATCTCCCGGCAGGCCGCGGGAGACTTCGTCGATCGGCAGCCTGGAAAGGATGGCGACGCCGTTGAAGCCTTTCTGGCCGTGGGTCTCGACGTTGTAGCCGAGGTCCTCGAAAGCCTCGCGCGGGAAGGCGGCATCCTCGCTCTTGATCTCCTGGAAGCAGACGACGTCCGGCGCGGCGTCGCGCACCCAGGCGACCGCGCCGTCAATCCGGGCCCGGACGCCGTTGATGTTCCACGTCGCGATTCGCAATCCAATCCTCCGCGCGTCTGTTGCGGGCGAGCATAGCGGCCACGACGGGCGCGACCAGTCTTTTCACCGGGCGAAGCGGAGAAAGGCTCGCTTTGCTCTGGATTTTCCCGCGCCACCGCCATATCGGTGTGACCCACACCAAACCGAAGGAGGCGGATATGGCCGTTGTTTCTAAGGCAAGCGCACAGTGGAACGGTTCACTCAAGGAAGGCGGGGGCGAGGTCGCTTTCGGCACATTCAAGGACGCCTACACCTTCGCGTCGCGGTTCGAGACGGGTGAGCTCACCAACCCGGAGCAACTGATCGCGGCGGCGCACGCCTCCTGTTACTCGATGCAGCTCTCGGGCGTCCTGACGTCGGAAGGTACTCCTCCGACGAACATCAGGACGGAGGCCCAGGTGACGATCGAGGCGGGTGTCGGCATCACCGGCATCGTGCTGACGGCCGAGGCCGAGGTTCCCGGCGTCTCGGAGGCGGCCTTCATGGCGGCGGCCAACAAGGCGAAGGAAATCTGCCCCGTCTCCAGGGCCCTTGCCGCCGTCGAGAACATCACGCTGCAGGCGACTCTCAAGGGCTGATCGATACCCGCGACCGGGGCGCCCCGCCGCCGCGTGCTTGACCGGCGGCGGGCGGTAGTTGACATTCCGGCGCACCTTGAACGAGGTGCAGGAATGAGCCGTTCTTCCCAGGATCTGATCACGCCGCGGCGGATCGCACGGAAGAGCTTCCGGGACGCGGAAGCCGCCGTCGCGCAGCTCGAGCTGATCTACGAGCGCCATACCGCCTTCCTGCGGGAGCAGTTCGCCAAGCTGCTGGAGACGGGAAACCTGGGCGGTCGCGTTCGTGCGACCTATCCCGAGGTGCGGTTCGAATCCGCGACGTTCGCCCAGATCGATTCCCGGCTTTCCTATGGCCACGTCGCCGGCCCCGGAGTCTATTCGACGACGATCACCCGCCCGGACCTCTTCCGCGGTTACCTGACCGAGCAAATCCGGCTGTTGCTGCGCAACCACAATGTGGCGGTCGAGATCGGGCCGTCGGACGAACCAATTCCGCTCCATTTCGCCTTTCCCGGCGGCGTTCACGTCGAGGGCAAGATCGTCGACATGATCGAAACGCCGCTGCGCGACATTTTCGATGTGCCCGACCTCGCGGTGATGGACGACTCGATCGTCAACGGCACATTCGAAGCCGCCCCGGGACAGCCGTTGCCGCTGGCGCCGTTCACCGCATCGCGGATCGATTATTCGCTGCACAGGCTGCCCCATTACACGGCCACCCATTCGGACTGCTTCCAGAATTTCGTGATCTTCACCAACTACCAGTTCTACGTCGACGAGTTCGTCGAACGGGCCCGGCTGATGATGGCGGCTGGCGAAACCGGATATGAAAGCTTCGTCGAGCCCGGCAACGTCGTCACGCTCGCCGGCCAAGATGCGCCGACGACCGGCGTCGCGCCGGAGCGCCTGCCGCAGATGCCCGCCTACCACCTGACCAGGCCCGGACATATGGGACTGACCATGGTGAATATCGGCGTCGGGCCGTCGAACGCCAAGACGATTACCGACCATATCGCGGTCCTCAGGCCGCACGCCTGGATGATGCTTGGCCACTGCGCGGGACTCCGCAACACCCAGGCACTCGGCGACTATGTGCTGGCCCATGGTTACGTCCGCGAAGACCACGTTCTCGACGGCGACCTGCCGAAATGGGTGCCGATTCCGCCGCTGGCCGAAGTCCAGGTGGCGATCGAGGATACGGTTGCCGAGGTCACCGGGCTCTCGGGCTATGAGCTGAAGCGGATCATGCGCACCGGCACGGTCGCGACCATCGACAACCGGAACTGGGAATTGCGGGATCACCGTGAGCCGGTCCAGCGCTTCTCGCAGTCGCGGGCGATCGCCCTCGACATGGAATCGGCGACGGTCGCGGCCAACGGCTTTCGCTTCCGGGTTCCCTATGGGACGCTGCTCTGCGTCTCGGACAAGCCGCTCCACGGCGAGCTGAAACTCCCCGGCATGGCGTCCGATTTCTATCGCCGCCAGGTCGGCCAGCATCTCGAGATCGGGATCAGGGCGATGGAGAAGCTCCGTGCCATGGAGCCGGAAAGGCTGCATTCGCGCAAGCTCAGGAGCTTCGCCGAGACCGCGTTCCAGTAGCGCGGGGATTGCCGGGGGTCAGATCGAGAAGCTGGTCCCGCAGCCGCAGGACGCGGTCGCGTTGGGGTTCCGGATCTGGAAGGACTGGCCGATCATGTCGTCGACGAAGTCGATCACCGAGCCCTCCATGTAGGGGAGGGAGATCGAGTCGATCAGCACCGCCGCGCCGTCTCTTTCGAGGACGAGATCGTCCTCGCTTCGCTCCTTGTCGAGATCGAAGCCATACTGAAAGCCGGAGCATCCGCCACCGGACACGCTGATCCGCAGCGCCGTGCCATCCGGCTCCGCCGCGAGAATCCTCGCGATACGGGCAGCGGCGCTGTCGGAAAGCGTTACGGTGGTGATCGAAACGTCTGTCATCGCTTGTCGTTCCGCATATGCGATAGGTATGAAGCGACGGGGACGAAGTCAATTGCCGGCGCGGGGCTCGGAATGTTGACGCAAGGGATCGGATTTGGCGGCGGCGACCGGTCGGTCTTCGCGGAGGATCCGGCGCGGAGTCGGGGGCGGCTCTTCGCCGAGCCCGCCAGTCCGACGCGAACCGAGTTCCAGCGCGACCGCGACCGGGTCGTCCACTCGACCGGCTTCCGGCGGCTGCGCGAGAAGACCCAGGTCTTCCTTGTCGACGAGGGCGACCACTTCCGGACGCGCCTGACCCACACGCTGGAGGTCTCGCAGATCGCGCGGGCGCTTGCCCGTGCCCTGCGGCTCGACGAGGATCTCGCCGAGGCCCTCGCGCTCGCCCACGATATCGGCCACCCGCCCTTCGGCCACGCCGGAGAACGCGCGCTCGACGCGGCGATGGCGGGTTTCGGCGGTTTCGACCACAATGCCCAGAGCGTGCGCGTGGTCACCCGGCTCGAGCGGCGCTATCCGCGTTTCGACGGGCTCAACCTCACCTGGGAGACGCTCGAAGGGCTGGTCAAGCACAATGGTCCATTGACCGACCGCGGCGGCGCGCCGATCGGGCGCTATGCCGGGGGCGGCATCCCACGGACATTCACCGAGATATCGCACCAGCTCGACCTCTGGCTTTGGAGCTGGCCGGGCGCCGAGGCGCAGGCCGCGGCGATCGCCGACGATATCGCCTACGATACCCATGACATCGACGACGGCCTGCGTGCAGGCCTGCTGACCCTCGACAGCCTCGCCAGGCTCGAACTGCCCGGACGCCTGCTTCGGGAGATCAGGGCCGAATACCCGGATCTGGCCGTCGAGCGTGTCACCCATGAGCTGAGCCGGCGGCTGATCACCAGGATGATCGAGGACGTGATCGGCGAGTCCCTGAGGCGGCTCGACGACATCGCGCCGGCATCGAGCGACGATATCCGCGGGGCGGGGCGGCCGGCGATCGGCTTCTCCGACGCCATGCGTTCGGCCGATGACGAGATCAAACGGCATCTCCACACCGCGGTCTATCGCCATGATACGGTGATGGACGTGATGGGCGAGGCGGAGCGCAAGGTCCGCCGCCTGTTCGAGCGCTACCGCGCCGATCCGGCGACCTTGCCGGCCGCGTGGCGTCCGGGTGACCACCTCGACGACGCCGCGGCCGCGCGACAGATCGCCGATTTCCTCGCCGGCATGACCGACCGCTATGCCTCGGCCGAATACCGGCGGCTGTTTTCCTGATGCACGGGGCGCGACACGGGATCGCGATGCTTGCCGCCGCGGCCGCGGCGGGATGCGTCGCGACCGCGGAGGCGCCCGTCGACAGCTTTCACTACGCCGGCGGCCGTTTCCACAATGTCGGGTCGTTCACCTCGCCCGACCATATCGAACGGGAAGACTGGCGCCGGCATGCCCGCCGGATGTTCCTCGGTCTCTTCGCGGAAGCGGACGACCTGCCGGCCGGCCACGTCCTCACGCCGGAGACGGCACGCGAGGGAGTCGAGAGGGCAACGGACGCGGAGCTGGCCGTCACCTGGATCGGTCACGCTACCACGCTGATCAGGATGGGGGAGACGTGGATCCTCACCGATCCGGTCCTGTTGGACTCGGTCGGCAGCGGCCCGGTGCGACTGAAGCGCCTGGTGCCGCCGCGACCATCGCTTTACGACCTGCCGGACATCGACATTATCCTCATCTCCCATGCCGATCACGATCATCTCGACCTGCCGAGCCTGCGGCGCCTGGCGCACCGATATCCGGCGGTCGAGACATTCGTTCCGGCCGGCACGTCGCCTCTGATGGAGAAGACCGGCCTTCGCCATGTCCGTGAACTCGACTGGTTCGAAAGCACTCGTGACGGCGATGTGTCGATCGAGGCGGTGCCGGCGATCCACGGGGTCCGGCGGCCGCCCTACAAGCTGAATGCGATGTCGTGGAACGGGTGGATCCTGGGGCAGGGTGGCAACCGGGTCTATTTCGCGGGAGACACCGGATTCGGGTCGATCTTCGAGGAGATCAGGCGACGCTCCGGCCCGGTCGACGTCGCGCTGGTTCCCATCGGCGCATGGTCGCCGCGCTGGTTCCAGGAGCCCTTCCACGTCGATCCGGACCAGGCGGCCAGGGTCGCCGCCATCATGGGCGCGAAGACGGCGATCGGCATCCATTGGGGAACCTTTCCGCTGAGCGAAGAAGCCCCGAGGGAACAGCGGCGTCGCTTCCTCGACGCCGGCGGAGCGGTGCCGCGCATCGGCGAGACGCTGATTCTGCGCCCATAGGTTTGACGCTCCAATCGAATTGGGATAGGCGGCGCGGTGAATCGTGACCGTGCGGGCAACTCCATCATGAATATTTTCCGGGATTTCGCGGAGAGGCTTAAAAGCGCCGTGGAACTGATTGCGGAGCAATCGGGAATCCGCGACGTGGACACCGCCCGTGTCGTCGTCGAGCCACCGCGTGACCCCTCCCACGGCGATCTCGCCTGCAACGCGGCGATGGTGCTCGCGAAGCCGCTGGGCCTGAAACCGCGCGACCTCGCGACCCGGATCGCCGCGGTGCTGGCGGAGGACCCCGACGTCGACTCCGTCGAGGTAGCCGGCCCGGGATTCATCAATCTTCGTGTCAGATCAGGCTATTGGCACAAGGCCCTGAAGTCGCTGATCGGCGCCGGAGAGACGTTTGGACGCTCGACCATGGGCGTCGGCGACGCGGTCAATGTTGAATATGTCTCGGCGAATCCGACGGGGCCGATGCATATCGGCCATTGCCGGGGCGCCGTCGTCGGCGACGTCATGGCCAACCTGATGGTCGCCGCCGGTTTCGACGTGACCCGGGAATATTACATCAACGACGCCGGCTCGCAGGTCGATGTCCTCGCCCGCTCGGCCTACCTGCGCTACCGCGAGGCGCTCGGCGAGGATATCGGCGCCATTCCGGAAGGGCTCTACCCCGGCGACTACCTCAGGCCTGTCGGCGAGGCGCTGGCCCGCGAGCATGGCGACATCCTGCTCGCCATGCCCGAGGAGGAATGGATGCCGGTCGTCCGGGTGACGACGGTCGACATGATGATGGCGATGATCCGGGAGGATCTGGCGCTTCTCAACATCGTCCACGAGATATTCTTCTCGGAGCGGACGCTGACCGCCGGCGATCCGAGCGCGGTCGAGGCGGCGATCGACCAGCTCACGCGGGACGGGCTCGTCTACGAGGGGCGGCTGCCGCCGCCGAAGGGACAACTGCCCGACGACTGGGAGGATCGGGAGCAACTGCTCTTCCGCTCGACCGAGTTCGGCGACGACGTCGACCGGCCGCTGAGGAAGTCGGATGGCAGCCCGACCTATTTCGCCTCCGACATCGCCTATCACTACGACAAGCTGCGGCGCGGCTTTCGCCATCTGATCGACGTCTGGGGCGCCGATCACGGCGGCTATGTCAAGCGGATGCAGGCGGCGATCCGGGCGATCAGCGGCGGTGCGGCGCATTTCGAGGTGAAGCTGGTCCAGATCGTCCGGCTGCTGAGCGGTGGCGAGCCGGTCAAGATGTCGAAGCGGTCGGGCGACTTCATCACGCTGCGCGAGCTCGTCGACCGGGTCGGCCCCGACCCGATTCGTTTCATGATGGTGTTCCGGAAAAACGACGCGCAGCTCGACTTCGATTTCGAGAAGGTGACCGAGCAATCGAAAGATAATCCCGTCTTCTACGTGCAGTATGCCCATGCCCGGACCTGCTCTGTCTTCAGGCAGGCGGCGGAGGAATTGCCCGGCCTCGACCTCAGCATCGGCGCGCTCGAAAGGGCGCGGCTCGAAAGCCTCGACGATGTCGGCGAAATGGCTCTAATCCGCCGTTTGCTGGAGTATCCGCGGATGATCGAGGCGGCCGCGGAGGCGCAGGAGCCGCACCGCGTCGCCTACTTCCTTCATGAGCTGGCTTCGGAATTCCACGCCCACTGGAATCGTGGCAAGGAGTTGCCTCAATTGCGTTTTATTAACCATGCCGATTCACATTCGACTTTGGCGCGGCTTGCTCTCGTTCATGCCACAAAATTGGTGTTGTCCTCGGGATTGGCTATTCTCGGTGTGAGCGCGCCCGAGGAGATGCGTTGACGTCGCTGGGAAGGCGACCCGCCTGGCTCCTGGAGTGAAAGCAAGTTTAATGTCCGATCGTTACGATCCGAAAACCTCAGCCCGACCACAAGGGGACAGGAGACCCGGCGCCGCGACAGATGACGATCCGCTGGCCGAATTGGCGCGGATCGTGACGGGGAGGTCGAGCTTCGGTTCGCAGGGAAGGGACCAGGCCGGCGAAGGGCCTGAGGGATCGGGCGACGCGGGCGACGGCGCCGCCGATCTCGAATCCGAGCTCCTGAACGATCTGCAGGCGTCCTTCGCGGCGCTCGGCGGCCCGTTCCAGGACGGATCGGCCCCGGCCGGCCAGCCAGAGGCGCAGGCGCCACGACGGACGCCCGAGCCGAGACAAACTCCGGAGCCGGAGCCGGCCCGCCCGCCGGCGGACGACCTCACGCTTGATTTCGAGAAGAGTGTCGAGGAGGTCCTTGCCGAACTCGAGGGCGCGACCAGGGTCCAGCCGCCTGCTCCCCCCGAGCCGGAACCGGCGCCGCCCTTCGCACCGGAGCCTGAACCTGACCACGGGCCGGTCGCCGGGGCGGAATCCTTTGCGCCATTCGCGTTTCCGGACCTGCCGTCGGTGACGGAAGAGCCGGAACAGCCGCCGCTTCCTCCGGTCGACAGAATGCCGCTGCCTGATCATCCGGAGCCAGAGGCTCCGCCACCGGCGGTGATGAGGCGTGATCGCGGCAACGCGCCTGAGCCGCGCCGCCCGGTGCCGCCCGAACCGGCCGAGGCGCCGGAGCCACCGCCGCGCCCGGAACGGCGGGTGCGTCCGAGGGCCCCCGAGCCCGCCGAGCGTTCGAAACTGTCGCGGCTCAAGTTGCGGCCGGCGCCGCCGCCAGTGCGCCCGATCGACGACGAGGAGGATGAGGCCGTCGCGGAACGTCCGTCCCGCAGGAAAGAGCGGATGGAGCGCGCGCTGCGGCCACGCGAACGGGCGAGCGGCTTCGCGCCGCCGAGGGCGCCGATGCCGCCGCCTCCGGAGGCCGCACCGGAGCCGCATATTGGTTTTCAGGACGCCGAGTCGCTCGGGGAGGCGCCCGATCTCGACGATCCGAGTGCCGGTTTCGACGAGGGGTTTTCGCTCGAGGACCTCGATACGGCGGCCTTTGCGCCCGAGGACGATCTGCCACCGTTTCCCGAGGAGGAGCTTGCCGGCCTGAAGCGTCGGCGCTCGGGCCGCGCGATTGCCGCGGTCGGTGGCATCCTTGTGATCGCGGTGGTCGGCGCCGCCGCGTTTTTCCTGACCCAGGGCGACAGCGGCAGTGGTTCTCCGCCGCCGATCATCACCGCGGACGGTGAGCCCTCCAAGGTGTTTCCCGACGAAGCCGCCGCCGACACCGACCAGCAGGGAAAGCTGATCTACGATCGGGTCGATGACGGCGATGGCAGCGACACGACGCTGGTCGCCACCGGCGACGACCCGATAGCCGAGGTCTCACCCGACGAGGACCTGGCGAACAACCCGATTTCGCGGGTCATCATCCCCGGCGGACCGGGGGTCGACGGGCCGATGGAAAGCGGTGACAACGGGGCCGGCGGCGAGATGGTCGTGGCCGAGGCGGACCCGTCCGACGGGTCGGAGTCCGCTCTCGGTCCCAAGAAGGTGCGAACCGTCGTCGTCCGTCCGGACGGAACCATCGTCAGCAGCGAGGCCGTCGAAGAAGGCGGCGACGCGGTCCCCGGCGACGAGGCGCCCGGCGCCGTGCCCGGTGACGAGTTCAGCAACCTCGCCGACAATACGCGGACGGACATGGACGCGGTTCTCGACGGCCAGGATCTGCCCGTCGTAACCGATCCGCTCGGCGTCACGACCGGGGACGGGACGGAGGCTATCCCCAATCCGCCGCCCGGCACGGTGCCGGCCGAGGACGAGACCGTGGCGGCCGTCGAGGAAGCGGCGGAGCCGGTGCCGCTCGCCGTGCCGGAGCCCGCTGCCCCCAAGCCGGCGGCTCCAAAGCCGGCGGCGGCGCCCGCCAAGCCGACCATCGTGGCGACCACCGGGGACGCAAACGGGCCGATCGACCTGACGCCCGGTACTTCCGGCGGGTCATCGGGTCCGCGAGCCGGATCGGGCGGCGTGCTCGTGCAGGTCTCGGCGCAGCGGACCGAGGACGCCGCGCGGTCGACCTATCGGAGCCTCCAGTCCCGCTATCCGAGCATCCTCGGCCCCTACCAGGCGGCGATCATTCGCGCCGATCTCGGCGACCGGGGCATCTATTACCGGGTACGGATCGGTCCTTTCTCGAGCGGCGACGCGACGCGGCTCTGCAACGATCTCAAATCGGCCGGCGGCGACTGCATCCTGGCCCGATAACTGGTCCAGGGGGCAAAATGACCGTGAAGGCATTCATTTCGGGCTGCGAGGGACTCCGCCTCCTGCCCGAAGAGCTGGCGTTTTTCGAAGAACAGCAGCCCTGGGGGCTTATCCTTTTCAAGCGCAACTGCGAGACGCCCGACCAGGTGCGGGCGCTGACCGCGGCGTTCCGCGCCGCGGTCGGACGCGCGGACGCGCCTGTGCTGATCGATCAGGAGGGCGGCCGGGTTCGACGCCTCCAGCCGCCGGCCTGGCCGGATTATCCCGCCGGCGGGCGCATCGGCATGCTGGCCGGGGCCGATCCCGACAGGGGCATCCGGGCGGCCTGGCTGCACGGCAGGCTGGTGGCCAGCGACCTGATCCAGATCGGGATCACTATCGACTGCCTGCCGCTTCTCGACGTGATCACGCCCGACGCCAGCGACGCCATCGGCGACCGCTCGCTGGGCGGCGATCCGGGGACCGTCGCCATCCTCGGCCGGGCCATGGCGGACGGTCTGGCGGCGGGGGGCGTGTGTCCGGTCATCAAGCATATTCCGGGGCAGGGGCGGGCGCGGTCCGACAGTCATTTCGGGCTTCCGGTGGTTGAAGCCGGCCTCGACGAGCTCGCCGAGCATGATTTCGCTCCCTTCGTGGCCCTCGCCGACCTGCCGGCGGCAATGACCAGCCACGTTGTCTACAGCGCAATTGACCCCGATCGCCCTGCAACCACCTCGGCCGTCGTGATCCGCGATATTATTCGCGAACGAATCGGTTTCGACGGTCTGCTGATGAGCGATGACATTTCCATGAAGGCCCTGTCCGGGGATTACGGCGAAAGAACCGCGACGATCCACGACGCCGGGTGCGACCTCGTGCTTCACTGCAACGGTCGGATCGAGGAGATGCGCGCGGTGGCCGATGCGGCGCCCCGGCTCGCCGGGATTTCCGGCGAGCGGGCGAGCCGGCTGTTCGAATACCTGCGCCCCCCGAGGCCCTTCGACGCCGTCGCCGGCCGCGAGGAATATCTCGGTCTGATGGCCGATGCCGGCTGGCCGGCCAGGGTCTGAGCCGATGACCCCGGCAACTCCCGATCAGGCCGAAATCTGGGAAACCTTCAAACCGCTCGACCGCAACAGCGACGAACCTTCGCTGGTCGTCGATGTCGACGGCTTCGAGGGACCGCTGGATCTCCTGCTGGCGCTTGCACGCAGCCAGAAGGTGGACATCACCCGGATATCGATCCTGGCGCTTGCCGAGCAGTATCTGGCCTTCATCGAAGAGGTGCGGAAGCTGCGGCTCGAGCTGGCCGCGGACTATCTCGTGATGGCCGCCTGGCTCGCCTATCTGAAATCGCGGCTGCTGCTGCCCGAGGAGGAGACCGACGAGCCGACGGGCGAAGAACTCGCGGCGGAGCTGGCGTTCCGCCTCCAGCGCCTCGAGGCGATGCGCGACGCCGCGGCGCGGCTGGCGAACCGCGACCGGCTGGGACGGGACGTTTTCGCGCGCGGGGCGCCCGAGCCGGTCGAGATCATCAAGAAGAGCGAATATTCGGCGACCCTCTATGACCTGCTTTCGGCCTATGCGGCCCGCCGCCAGGAGCAGTCGATATCGGTGGTGCATGTCCGCAAGCGCGCGGTCTGGTCGCTCAAGGAAGCGCGGGACCTGCTTGGGACGGTTATCGGCTCTCTCGCCGATTGGGCACCGCTCCATATCTTCCTTTCGCCGTATCTGACGCCGGAGGTCAGCGCGACCGTCAAGGCGAGCACCTTCGGCGCCAGCCTCGAGCTGGTGCGGGAAGGGCATATCGACCTCAGGCAGACCGAGGCATTCGCACCCATCTATATCCGCGACCACAAGCCGGTCGCCGTGGTTTCATCGGAGGCCGATCATGGCTAACCCCAATTCCGCCGTCGCCATCGCGATCGATAATGACGCGACCGCCGAGGCCCAATCGCCGGAAGAGCGCCGGCAGACGATCCGCATGGTCGAGGCGCTGATTTTCGCCGCCGGCGAGCCGCTTTCGGCCGACGACCTCGCCAACCGGCTGCCGAAGGGCGCCGACGTCACCGGCATCCTGCGGGAGTTGCAGGGGGTCTATGCCGATCGCGGCGTCAACCTCGTCCAGGTGGCCGGGAAGTGGAGCCTGCGCACGGCGGCGGACCTGTCCTTCCTGTTGTCGCAGAATGCCGTGGAGCAGAAGCGCCTGTCGCGTGCCGCGATGGAGACGCTGGCGATCATCTCCTACCACCAGCCGGTCACCCGGGCGGAAATCGAGGAAATCCGCGGCGTGGCGACCTCGAAGGGAACCCTCGACCTGCTTCTGGAAACCGGGTGGATACGGATGCGCGGCCGTCGCCGAACGCCCGGCCGGCCGGTCACCTATGGAACCACCGAGGCCTTCCTGTCGCATTTCGGTCTCGACACCATCGGCGACCTGCCGGGGCTCGACGAACTCAAGGGAGCCGGCCTGCTGGACAGCCGGATACCAACGGATTTCAGCATTCCCGAACCGCATGCCGGCGACGAACTGACGGAGGACGAAGATCCGCTGGAAGATGATGAAATCCGCGAGGAAATGACCGAAGACGAAGGGCTTCCTCCCGAATCCGCCTGACGGCGGTGTTTGCCTTCGCGGGCAATTACCCCTACATCCATCGGAAGGTGGCGATTGCGGCGCGTCGATCCGTCTGCGATAGTCGGCGCACGGTAAGGGATTGGAGTAAAGCTGATGGGTTCTCTCAGCATCTGGCATTGGCTGATCGTTATTCTCGTCGTCGTCCTTCTCTTCGGACGCGGCAAGATTTCGGACCTGATGGGCGATGTTGCCAAAGGGGTGAAGAGCTTCAAGAAGGGGCTCGCCGACGACGACGAGCAGCCGCATAAGCTCGAAGAGCAGCCCGGGGTGACCGTCGACGTCGAGTCGTCGCGGGAAAAGACCAAGGCAACTTGACCGCGGGCGTCGGGCCTGCCGGCAGCCAGCGCTGCCCCGGCTGGCGTGCGTTAGCGGCCGGGTAACCGTTCCATGCTCGATCTTGGCTGGACAGAGCTTCTGCTGGTCGTGGTGGTGGCGATCGTCGTCATCGGCCCGAAGGAGCTTCCGCGTACCTTGCGCGCCGTCGGGCAATGGACCGGCAAGGCCCGCAGGATGGCGGGCGATTTCCAGCGGCAGTTCAACGAGGCGATCCGCGAAGCCGAACTGGACGACGTGAAGAAGTCGGTCGCCGATCTCGGCAAGATCGATCCGGTGGGCGATATCCGCAAGGAAATGGCCAAGGCCGAAGCCGGCATCAAGAGCGATCTTGAAAAGGCGACGAAGGTCGACGAGCCGGCGGACGCCGAGTCCAAGACCGCAACAGCACCGGAGCCGGTCGATCCTCCGAAGGCCGAAGCGGCGCCTGCCGATGATGCGCCGGCCGCGGTGGCTGAAGCATCGCCGGCAATGGAGGCGACTCCCAGGGTGGCGCCCGAGACGACCGCGGCCGGCGAGGCAGCGCCGAAACCGGCTGCGGCGACCAGGGCGGCGCCGAAGAAATCTGCGGCGACCAGGTCCGCGCCGAAAAAGAAAGCCGCGGGCGACACGCCGGCGCCGAAGAAGGCGACCGCCAGGAAGTCCGCGCCCAAGAAGGCCGCGTCGACCAAGAAGGCGCCGACGAAGGCCGCGGTGGCGAAGGTATCGCCTTCCGGGGTCGCGGCGGCAACGGGAGACGCCGAGCATTGAGCGAAGCGGCACCGGGCGAGAAGGAAGAATTCGAGGACGAGGTCGAGGCCAGCCGCGCACCTCTGATCGAGCACCTTGTCGAGTTGCGCACACGGCTGATCAGGACCGTTATCGCGGTGCTCATCGCTTTCGTCGTGTGCTTCGCCGTCGCCGGCCATATCTACAATATCCTGGTCATTCCCTACGAATGGGCGGCTGGACCGACGCGCGAGATCAAGCTGATCTACACGGCGCCACAGGAATTCTTCATCACCCAGCTGAAAGTGGCCCTGTTCGGGGCGGTCTTCATCGCGTTCCCGGTCATCGCCATGCAGATCTACAAGTTCGTGGCACCGGGACTCTACAAGCAGGAGCGCCAGGCCTTCGTGCCGTATCTGATCGCGACTCCGATCCTCTTCGTCGTCGGCGCCGCGCTCGTCTATTTCGTCATCATGCCGCTGGCGCTGACCTTTTTCCTGTCGCTCGAACAGCAGGGCGGTCCGGGGCAGGCATCCATCGAGCTCCTGCCGAAGGTCAACGAGTATCTCAGCCTGATCATGACGCTGATCCTGGCGTTCGGGCTGGTCTTCCAGCTGCCGGTCATCCTGACGCTGCTGGCGCGGGTCGGCGTCGTGACAGCCGACGGGCTGAAGGGCTACCGGCGGTATGCGGTGGTGCTCGCCTTCATCGCGGCCGCCGTCCTGACCCCGCCCGACATCATCTCCCAGCTCGGTCTCGCCATTCCGACGATCCTGCTCTACGAGGGGTCGATCCTCGCGGTCCGCATGGTCGAGAAACGACGGCTCGCAGCCGAAGCGGAACGGGAAGCCCGGGAAGCGGCCGCGGAGTAAAGCTGACCCGGGGCGACCTGCCGCCTTTCCCCCGGCGCGTTTCGCCGCTATGAGGGGCGCCGACTCCCGCGCACCAGGCCAAGTGACATGCTCGACATCAAGTGGATTCGCGAGAATCCGGAGGCGCTCGACACGGCGCTGAAGAACCGCAACGCCGAACCGGCCGCGGAGCGGCTGATCGCGCTCGACGAGGCGCGGCGCGCCCACATCGTCAGGCTGGAAGAGGCGCAGGCCCGCCGCAACGCCGCGTCGAAGGAAATCGGCGCGGCCAAGGCTTCGGGCGAGGAGATGATCGCCCAGCAGCTCATGGCCGAGGTCGGCGAGCTGAAGGCATTTCTCCAGGAGGCGGAAGGACGGGGGCGCGAGCTCGACGGCAGGCTCGACGAAGCGCTGGCGCTCATCCCCAACCTGCCGCTCGACGACGTCCCGGTAGGGCCGGACGAAAGCGCCAATGTCGAGCACGCCCGGTGGGGCACCAAGCCCCGCATCAACAATGCCAGGGAGCATTACGAGCTTGGCGAGGGGCTCGGGCAGATGGACTTCGAGACCGCTGCGAAGCTCTCCGGATCCCGCTTCGTGGTGCTGAGGAAGGGGCTGGCGCGCATGGAGCGGGCGCTTGGCCAGTTCATGCTCGACCTTCACACGACCGAGCACGGCTACGAGGAGGTCCAGCCGCCCCTCTTGGTCCGGGACGAGGTGATGTTCGGAACGGCGCAGTTGCCGAAATTCGTCGACGACCAGTTCCTCGCGACCCGGACGATAACCCGCACCGAATTGCTCCGCGAGGCGTTGCGCTATGCCTCCGAGGAGGACAAGGCGGACTACCACGGCGGCAGGATCACCCTCGATGGCCTGGTGGAGCGCACGCTGGAGCGGGCCCCGCTCAAGGAGGACTTCTGGCTGGTTCCGACCGCCGAGGTGCCGCTGACCAACCTGGTCCGCGACTCGATCCTGTCCGAGGAAGAGCTGCCGCTCCGCTTCACCGCGCTGACGCCGTGCTTCCGGGCGGAGGCGGGCGCCGCCGGCAAGGACACGCGCGGCATGCTGCGTCAGCATCAGTTCGACAAGGTGGAGCTCGTCTCGATCACCACGCCGGAGCAGTCCCGCGACGAACACGAGCGCCTGATCACTTGCGCCGAGGAGGTGCTCAAGCGGCTCGACATCCATTTCCGGACAATGACGCTCTCGACCGGCGACATGGGCTTCGGCGCGCAGAAGACATATGACATCGAGGCCTGGCTGCCGGGACAGGGACAGTATCGCGAGATTTCATCCTGTTCGGTCTGCGGCGACTTCCAGGCGCGGCGGATGAAGGCGCGCTATCGGCCGAAGGAAGGGAAGGGGACCCGGCTGGTCCACACCCTCAACGGCTCGGGCGTGGCGGTCGGCCGCGCGCTGATCGCAGTCATGGAGAACTACCAGAACCCGGACGGCTCGATCACCGTGCCCGACGTGTTGCGACCATATTTGGGTGGGATCGAGAGGATTGAAGCGTAATGCGCATTCTGCTGACCAATGACGACGGCATCCACGCGCCGGGCCTTGCGGCCCTCGAGAGGATTGCCGCGGCCTTGTCCGACGACGTCTGGGTGGTGGCGCCCGAGACCGACCAGAGCGGCCTGTCGCATTCGCTGTCGCTGAACGATCCGCTGCGCCTGCGCGAGATCAACGCGAAGAAGTTCGCCCTGCGCGGCACGCCGACCGATTGCGTCATCATGGCGATGCGTCGCCTGCTGGCGGAGAACCGGCCCGACCTCATCCTCTCCGGCGTCAATTCCGGCCAGAACGCGGCCGACGACGTGACCTATTCCGGGACGGTCGCGGGCGCCATGGAAGGGACGCTGCTCGGCATTCCCTCGATCGCGCTCAGCCAGGCTTCGTCCTTCCAGCATGGCGAACGCCAGATGCACTGGGATACGGCGGAGAAGCATGCGCCGGACATCATCCGGAAACTCATGGATTTCGGCTTTCCACCGGCCGTGCTCTACAACCTGAATTTCCCGAACCGCACCGCCGACGCGGTCGACGGCGTGATGGTGACGACCCAGGGGCGGCTGACCCACGGCCTGCATATCGACGAACGCACCGACGGACGCGGCAACCAGTATTTCTGGCTGGCCTACCGTCGCGAACGGCCGGAGATTGCGCCGGGCACCGACCTCGACGCGCTGAGCCGCGGCGCCGTTTCCGTCACGCCGCTCCGACTGGACATGACCGCCTATGATCTCGGCGATCCCCTGTCGAAGCATATGAGCCGGGACGCCTGACACCATGCCCGATCTCGAGGAGGAGGATCGCCGCGTCCGGATCGCCGATCTTCTCCTTCGCTTGCGGAGGGTCGGGATCACCGACCAGCGGGTGCTGTCGGCGATCGAGGCGGTTCCCCGCGATCTCTTCGTCGAGCCGGACAGCCGCGACCGGTCCTATTCGGAGCGGGCCCTTCCGATCGACTGCGGCCAGACGATTTCGGCGCCGGTGATCGTCGGCATGATGACGATGGCGATCGATCCGCAGCCCGACGACCGGATCCTCGAAGTCGGGACCGGCAGCGGCTACCAGGCTTCGGTCCTGTCGAAGCTCTGCGCGCGCGTCTACACGGTCGACCGCTTCAGGACGCTGGTGAGCGCCGCGGAATCGCGCTTCACGACATTGAAGCTGACGAATATCACGACGGCCGTCGGCGATGGCATGAAGGGATGGCCGGAACACGCCCCCTTCGACAAGATCATCGTCACCGCGGCCGGCGAGGAGGTGCCGGAGGCGCTGTTCGGGCAGTTGCGGGGCGGCGGCGTGCTGGTGGCGCCGGTCGGGCCGCAGGACGGCGTCCAGGCGCTGATGCGCTATAGCCGTACCAAGGACGGGATCGCGGAAACCAAGCTCGCCGACGTTCGCTTCGTGCCGCTTATCCCGGGTGTCGCCGAACGGCTCTGAACCGCGGTCAGCGCCCTTTGGCCTGGGCTTCCAGCGCGATGCGCCGCTGGAAAGGTCCGGCCTTCAACTCCATCACGCCCTGGAAGAAGAGAAGCTTGCCGTCCCGGTCGTCATAGCTGGCGGTGAACCGTTGCCACATCTTGCCGTCGGAGACGTTGTCGTCGCCCTTGGTGAAGGGCGCGAGGATCGCCTTGAGCTCGCTGGCGCCGGGGACGCCAAGCCATTGCACCGTGATGTTGTGCGGGATGTCCGGCCGATTGACCAGATCGAAAGACCAGCGGCCGGCCGCGTAGGAGGCGAATGACGGCAATTCGAGCTTCTCGACATTGACCGACGTCCCTTCCGGTGGATCGAAGGTGACGACCCGTCCCGGCGCGCTCATGGCAAGCGGCCGGGCGAAAAGCTGGACGGCGTCGATGGCATTGACCTCGGGCAGGAAAGCGTCGATCGCCCTGAGCAACTCGTCGTTGTCGCCGGCGAGTTCCTTCGCATGGTCGATGAGTTCGCCGCGCAGGTCCTCCCAGTTGGTCACGCGGTCGAGCGCGCCGTTGGGGGCGAGGCGGATCTCGGCGGTCAGGTCGTCCACGGCCTGGAGGAGAAGGCTGTCGAGATCCGGCGGCGCAAGCACCCGCTTGCGGTCGAGCGCGACGTTCGTCCCGTAGTTCTTCACCGTCATCATGATGCCGTCATCCGAGACGTCGGTGATCCTCGTTTCCATTTCATAGTCGACGCTGAGCACCGGTTCCGGCGACTGGCCGACGACGGTTGCCCGGAGATACCGCACGACCAGCGAGGAGGTGTCGCCCACGGCGACCGAAAAGGGGACCGACAGCGGCTCCGCAGAGGCGGGCCCGGTCGCGCCTCCGGCGAGAGGCAGAACAACGAGACCAACGGCGGCAGCCGTTCGCAGGCACGCGGGGAGCTTCATATTGGTTACGCCTTTCAACATTCGGATCGAGGCATCCACCTAAGGCAGGCATTCGGCCAATCTAGGGCCGACTGGCTGATTTTCGCGACGAATCGCCGGGGACAATCGCGTAGTCGCGGGACTCTTAAATCTTTTGTCAACGTTACCGGTGTTAAGTCGCATCAGTTTGTATGAGTAGAGTGCGAGTTGAGCGATGTGTAACCGAGTTTCCGCGTTCCGGGTCCGCCTTCTGGGGCAAGCGGCCTTCGTGGCGGTCCTCGCTGGTCTCGGGGCAGCCTGCAGCTCCGATGCGGCGCGCGAGCCCTTCTTCACCGGTTCCACGGCAAACCAGCGAGCGATTATCGGCGGCAGCGGCAATACGGCCGTCGCTCAGTCGGCGCTGCCGCCGGCACAAGGGGCGGGCGGGCCGATCAACCTCGCCTCGTCCCAGGGCGGCGCCTGGTCGGCGGTCGGGGGCCAGGTGGTGACCGTCGCCGCCGGTGAATCGCTCAACACCCTGGCGGCGAGATATGGCGTGCCACCAAGCGAGATCGCGCGCGCCAACGGCATTTCCAGCCCGGCTCAGGTCGTGCCGGGGCGTGCGATCGTCATCCCTCAGCCGGTCCAGGCGCAGGTCGCATATGCTCCGCCGCCCCAGACCAATGCTGCACCGACGCCCGCATCGGCGAAGAGCGGCGGCGTGGTCCATGTCGTCGAGCCGGGCCAGACCCTCTATTCGATCGCCCAGGCGCAAGGTGTCCGGGTTGAGGATATCGTCGCGCTCAACGGCCTGTCGTCGCAGAATATCCGCGTCGGCCAGCGGCTCCAGATTCCCGGCGCCGGGGGCGCCGTCCCGATGCCGCAGACCGCGTCGCTGACCACGGCGGGCGATCCGCCGAAGCCGCTCGGGACGCTCAAGGTGAACGCCGACGGCACGCCGAAGCCGGCCCAGGCCGCGCCGACGGTCCGGGTCGTCTCGACCGACAAGAACGCTGGCGTTCCCGATCTGCCCGCGGTGCCCGCCAAGGCGGTCGTGCCGACCGACAAGACCGCGGCGCTCGATCCGGCCGATCCGGCATCGGCCAACGGAACCACCTTCCGCTGGCCGGTTCGCGGCCGCATCATCTCGGGCTACGGCTCGAAGGCGAATGGCGAGCGCAATGACGGCATCAACCTCGCGGTGCCCGAGGGCACGTCGATCAAGGCCGCCGAGGCGGGGACCGTCATCTATGC
Organism: Bauldia sp.; assembly: GCF_020442045.1. GTDB lineage: Bacteria > Pseudomonadota > Alphaproteobacteria > Rhizobiales > Kaistiaceae > Bauldia. Next base: position 38,200 of record NZ_JAGRLA010000052.1, read on the forward strand.
CGGCAACGAGCTTGCGGGCTACGGCAACCTGATCCTCGTCCGGCACGCCGACGGCTGGGTCTCGGCCTATGCCCATAACAGCGAGATCGACGTCAAGCGCGGCGACAATGTCCAGCGCGGTCAGACGATCGCCAAGGCCGGCATGACCGGTTCGGTGTCCTCGCCGCAGGTCCATTTCGAGCTTCGCAAGGGTGCCAAGCCGGTCAATCCGATGGACTATCTCGGAAGCTGACGCGGATCGGCTAACCCGCGTCGCGGTTGTCGAGGCGGGTGCCGAGGCGACCGGCGAGATCCTGAATGAACTGCCAGGCGACCCGGCCGGAGCGTGCTCCCCGGGTCGTCGCCCATTCCAGGGCGTCGTGACGCAGGGTGTCGTCGTCGATCGTCATGCCGTAGTGGGCGACATAGCCACGCACCATGTCGAGATATTCGTCCTGGCTGCACTTGTGGAAGCCGAGCCACAGGCCGAAGCGATCCGACAGCGAAACCTTTTCCTCGACCGCCTCAGACGGGTTGATGGCGGTGGAGCGCTCGTTTTCCATCATGTCGCGGGGCAGGAGATGCCGCCGGTTCGACGTGGCGTAGAAGACGATATTCTCCGGCCGGCCTTCGATGCCGCCTTCCAGCGCCGCCTTGAGCGACTTGTAGGAGGTGTCGTCGGAATCGAAGGACAGATCGTCGCAAAACAGCACGAAGCGATGCGCGTCGCCGCGCAGCAGCGACATCAGATCAGGCAGCGTCTCGATATCCTCGCGATGGATCTCGACCAGCTTGAGCCGCGCCGAGCCGGCGAGGTCCCGGTTGACGGTCGCCTGGGCCGCCTTGATCAGCGAGCTCTTGCCCATGCCCCGGGCGCCCCACAGCAGGACGTTGTTGGCCGGAAGGCCGGTCGCGAACCGTTCGGTATTCTCAACCAGAATGTCACGTAGCCGGTCGATCCCCTTGAGAAGATTCAGATCAACGCGATTGACGCGCGGGACCGGCTGGAGGCGCTTTTCGTCGGGCTGCCAGACGAACGCGTCCGCCGCCGCGAAATCAGGCGTCACCGGGGCGGGCGGCACGGCGCGCTCGATCAACCTGACGAGGTGATCGAGTCTTTCGGCAATTGAGCGGAGATCGATTTCGGACACGGGATGTCTTTCCGGGCAGCTACGGGCGGGAGGGGTATCACGAGGCGACACGTGCTGCCAATGCCGGGCGCGCGGTTCGCCGGCACACTCAATCGGGCCGCATTTCTCCGCGATGGCATCGGCGCGGCAAAACAGCCGCGACCGCCTCGTACTCGGCGCAGAACGTCCTATATCGTTTGCAATGGCGGGCGGCCTCGCTATAGTCCGCGCCGTTTTCAGGGGAACGGCTCCCCTCAGACGCCGAATCAGGAGACAGGCATGTTCGTTACACCGGCTTTCGCCCAGACCGGCGATGTCCCAGGGGGCAACATGCTTGTCCAGTTCCTGCCGTTCATCCTGATCTTCGTGATCATGTATTTCCTGATCATCCGGCCGCAGCGGATGAAGCAGAAGCGCCATCAGGAGATGATCGCGAACCTTCGCCGCGGCGACACCGTCGTCACCTCCGGCGGTTTGATCGGCAAGGTCGCCAAGGTGGTCGACGAGGCCGAACTCCAGATCGACCTGGCCGACAACGTGCGGGTCCGCCTGGCGCGGAGCATGATCGCCGAGGTGCGTACCAAGGGCGAGCCGGTGAAGGAGAGCGAATGACGGCCCGATTGCCCGCCGGTCCAGCTCTCGGCTGATCAACCATGCTGACCATGTCGCGTTGGAGGACGGTGCTGATCATCCTGACGATTGTCGTCGGGATCATCCTCGTCATTCCGAATTTCTTCTCGAGAGAGTCGCTGAATTCACTGCCGGGCTGGCTGCCGAAGAACCAGATCGTTCTCGGGCTGGACCTCCAGGGCGGCGCCTATCTCCTCTACGAGGTCGACCGTCAGGACTACGTCGACAAGCGGCTCCGCACGCTGGTCAGCGACGTCCGGAAGGCGATGCTGCAGACTCCGCGCATCGGCTATACCGGGATCGGCATCCAGGGTGACGGCGTCCAGCTCCGCGTCCGCGATCTCAGCCAGCTCGACGAGGTGCGTTCGCGGCTCGAGGAGCTCCGGAATCCGCTTGTCTCCTCGCTGCTCGGCGGCGGCGCGGTCAACGAGTTCGACCTGACGGTTTCCGAGGACGGGCTGGTAAGGCTGAGCTACTCGGAGGAGGGGCTCTCCCAGCGGGTCCGCGGCATCGTCCAGCAGTCGATCGAGGTCATCGGCCGGCGGATCAACGAACTGGGCACGACCGAGCCCAGCATCCAGCGCCAGGGCGAGGATCGCATTCTGGTCGAGGCGCCGGGCCTCGGCGATCCCGAAAGGCTCAAGGCGATCGTCGGCCAGACGGCGCTGCTGACCTTCCACCTGGTGCGCGAGACGGTTCAGGGCGCCCAGACCCAGACGCCGACGCCAGGAACGATCACCGTACCCTCCGCCGAGTTCGAGGGGACGTCCTTCATTCTCGACGAAGCGCCGCTGATGACCGGCGAGGATCTGGTCGACGCGCAGGCCTCCTTCGATCAGCAGACCAGCCAGCCGGTGGTCAATTTCCGGCTGTCGACGTCGGGCGCGCGGAAATTCGCCGAGGTGACCCAGAACAACGTCGGGCGCCAGTTCGCCATCGTCCTCGACGATGAGGTGATCTCCGCGCCGGTGATCAGGGAGCCGATCCTGGGCGGATCGGGGCAGATCAGCGGCAGCTTCTCGGTCGAATCCGCCAATGACCTCGCCATCCTGCTGCGCGCCGGGTCGCTGCCCGCGAAGCTGACGATTGTCGAGGAGCGCTCGGTCGGTCCGGGTCTTGGCGCCGACTCGATCGAGGCGGGCGAGATCGCCTCGATCATCGGCGCGCTCGCGGTCGGCATCTTCATGATCGTCGTCTACGGCTTCTTCGGCCTGCTCGCGAACATCGCGGTGGTCGTCAACGTGATCCTGATTTTCGCGGTCTTGTCGGCGCTCGGCGCGACGCTCACCCTGCCGGGCATCGCCGGTATCGTGCTGACCATCGGCACGGCCGTCGACTCCAACGTGCTGATCTACGAGCGCATCCGGGAAGAATCGAACCAGGGCCGATCCGCGGTCGCGGCGATCGACCTTGGCTTCAAGCGTGCGCTCGGGACAATCGTCGACGCCAATATCACCACGCTGATTGCCGCGCTGGCGTTGCTGCTGCTCGGGTCGGGCCCGATCCGCGGCTTCGCGGTCACCTACGCGATCGGTATCGCGACGACCATCTTCACCGCTTTCACCTTCACCCGCCTGATGATTGCGACCTGGTATCACCAGCGGCGCCCGGCGCGGATCGCGCTCTAGAGGAAGGCGTAGCCAGATGCGCAGACTTCGCCTCATTCCGGACGACACCCACATCCGCTTCATGTGGATGCGGAGGTACAACTTCCCCGTCTCCGTCCTCCTTGCGGTCCTCTCGGTCGTCATCTTCGTCGTCATCGGTCCGCAATACGGCATCGATTTCCGCGGCGGCACGCTGCTGGAATTGAAGCCCAAGACCGAGGCGACGACCATCGCCACCATCCGTGCGACCCTCGATGGGCTCAATCTCGGCGATGTCCAGGTCCAGGAGGTGAGCGACATCACCGCCGGCACCAATATCCTCGTCCGGATCCAGCAGCAGGAGGGCGGCGACGCCGCCCAGCAGGAAGCGCTCGTCAAGGTGCGCGAGGCGCTGGGCGACAGCGTCGAGTTCCGCAGGATCGAGGTGGTCGGGCCGCGCGTCTCCGGCGAGCTCGCCTATAACGGATCGCTCGCCATGCTGCTCGCGATGGTCGGCATCCTGATCTACGTCTGGTTCCGCTTCGAATGGCAATTCGCGGTCGGCGCGATCATCTGTACCGCGCATGATGTGCTGATGACGCTCGGCTTCTTCACCGTGTTCCAGCTCGAATTCAACCTGTCGAGCCTCGCGGCGCTGCTGACGATCGTCGGCTATTCGCTCAATGATACGGTCGTGGTCTATGACCGGATTCGAGAGAATCTGCGAAAATTCAAGAAGATGCCGTTGGCCGAGCTGATCGATCGCTCGATCAACGAGACGCTGGCGCGAACGGTCACCACGTCGCTGACCACCGTGCTTGCCCTGCTGGCGTTGCTGATCTTCGGCGGTTCGGTCATCCGTTCCTTCGTGGCGGCGATGATCTTCGGCATCGTGATCGGCACCTATTCGTCGATCTTCATTGCCGCGCCGTTGCTGATCTATTTCAAGCTTCGTCCGGCGGCCTCCTCGGATGAGGAAAGCGAGACGGCGGAACCCGCGGAAGCCTGAGCCATGGCGCGTGGCATCGAGGTCCGCGACGCCCATTTTCCCGGGCGCGCACCGATCGACGCTTACGGAAACGGCGGGTTTCGCTTCGCCGAGATGTCCCATCGCGGCTCTCTGCTCTGCCTGCCGAGCGGCATCCATGGCTGGGAGCCGGTACCGGCCATCGACCGGGAGACCCTCGCGGCGGTCTTTGCCGAGGCCGATGCGATCGACGTGCTGATGGTCGGAACGGGCGACGACTTCGTCATGCTCGATCCGGAACTGGCGGCGGCGCTGCGCGAAGCCGGGATCGTCGCCGAGGCGATGGCGACCGGCGCCGCGGTCCGCACCTACAACGTGCTTCTTGCCGAGAACCGGGCGGTCGCCGCGGCCCTCGTGGCGGTGGACTAGCACCGGGCCGGGCCATATCTGATAGCGATGGACGTTTCCGCTCATTGCGCTGCGATCGTGCGCGCCGGCGATCGTGACCTCTATCTCTCCGACCTGCTGGCGCCGCAGGGCATCCGGGCCGAGTTGTTCGCGCTCCATGCCTTCGCGGTCGAAGTCGCGTCGCTGCGCGACAAGGTGAAGGAGCCGATGCTCGGCGAGATCCGGCTCCAATGGTGGCGGGATGCGCTGCGCGGTGACCACGGCGGCAGCCCGGTGGCGTCGACCCTCGCCCTGGCGATCGCCCGCCGCGGCCTGCCGATCGACGCATTCGACAACGTCCTGCAGGCGCGGATTTTCGATCTCTACGACGACCCGATGCCGTCCATCGGCGACTACGAGGGTTACGCGGGCGATACCGCATCCGCGATCATCCAGCTCGGCGCGATTATCCTGGCGGGCGGGATGAGCGCGGGAACCGCCACGGCGGCCGGCTATGCCGGCGTGGCACAATCGATCACGCGGATGCTGGCGGACCTGCCCGGCTCGGCGGCGAGGGGACAGTGCTTCATTCCGGCCGACCGTCTTGCCGCTGCGGGAACGTCGCCCGACGACCTGCGAACCGGACGGACCACCGCCGGGCTCCGCGCCGTCGTCCAGGAACTCGTCGCGGTGGCGCGCGAGCGGCTGACCCAATCCCGAGACAGCCTCGCCGGCGTGGACAAGGCGGTCCTTCCGGCCTTCCTGCCGATCGCCGTGTTGGAATCGGACTTGAAGGCGGTTTCGTCGCCGGCGCGCGATCCGCTTCGCGATGTCGTGACGCTGAGTCCGCTCCGTCGCCAGTGGATGATCTGGCGAGCCGCCCGGCGCGGCCGTCCTTGAGGCGCTATTCGGCGGCTTCCGACGACGGTTCGGCGAGCCAGCGGTCGACGTCCCCAAGGGCGCGGGCGGAGAGCGCCCGCTTGCGGGCCTTGCCGCGCTCCGGTCCGGGAAGCTTCTTTCCAGCCGGTGCCGTGACCTCGATCGGCGGGAACAGGCCGAAATTGACGTTCATCGGCTGGAAGGAGCGCTTTCCCGGCTCATTGGCGTCGAGATGCCCGCCGGTGATATGGGCCAGAACCGCGCCGAAAGCCGTTGTCGGCGGAGGCGGAAAGACCGGCTGGCCCAGCCTCTCGGCCGCGGCGAAGCGGCCCGCGAGAAGGCCCATCGCGGCCGACTCGACATAGCCTTCGCAGCCGGTGATCTGGCCGGCGAAGCGGAGGCGCGGCTCGGCCCTCAAACGAAGGGTTCCATCGAGCAGCCTGGGCGAATCGAGGAAGGTGTTGCGATGGAGCCCGCCGAGGCGCGCGAATTGCGCATTCGCCAGGCCCGGGATCATCCGCAAGATGTCGGCCTGGACGCCGTAACGCAGCTCGGTCTGGAAGCCGACCATGTTGTACAGCGTGCCGAGGGCGTTGTCCTGGCGAAGCTGGACCACCGCATGGGGCTTGCGGCCCGGATTGTGGGGATTGGTCAGGCCGACCGGCTTCATCGGCCCGTAGCGGAGCGTCTCGCGGCCACGCCGGGCCATTACCTCGATCGGCAGGCAGCCCTCGAAATAGGGAATCTTCTCCCAGTCGTGATGCTTGTGCTGCTCGCCGGCCATGGCCGCGTCGAGAAAGGCGTCATATGCGTCCTTGTCGAGCGGGCAGTTGATGTAGTCCTTGCCCGTA
>NZ_JAGRLA010000053.1 GCF_020442045.1 Bauldia sp.
CAAGATCCTCGTCCAGTTCGACCTGGTCGGCATTCCGCCCGCGCCGCGTGGTGTGCCGCAGATCGATGTCACCTTCGACATCGACGCCAATGGCATCGTCAACGTCTCGGCGAAGGACAAGGGCACCGGCAAGGAACAGCAGATCCGCATCCAGGCGTCCGGCGGCCTCAGCGACGCCGACATCGACCAGATGGTCAAGGACGCCGAGGCCCATGCCGACGAGGACAAGAAGCGCCGTGCCCTGATCGAGGCGAAGAACCACGGCGAGGCCCTGGTCCATTCGACCGAAAAGACGTTGGCCGACTATGGCGACAAGGTCGCGGAAGCCGACAAGTCGGCGATCGAGGCGGCGGTTGCCGAGCTCAAGACGGCGATCGAAGGCGAAGACGTCGCCGACATCGAAGCCAAGACCAACGCCCTGGCCCAGGCGTCGATGAAGCTCGGCGAGGCCATGTACCAGGCCGGTCAGGCCGAGGGTGATGGCGACGGCGAGGCCACCGGAGCCGAGACCAGCGGCACCAATGACGACGTCGTCGACGCCGACTTCGAGGAAGTCAGCGACGACGATCAGCAGAAGTCCGCCTGACGACGGAGCAGGACGATGGCCCGCACCCGGGGAAGCGCGGCAAGGCGTTTTCGGGGTGCGGGCTTTGCTTTTTTTGGCTGGCGCGGACATACCGTGACAGGGCTGCGCCACCGGGGCTGATTTGGGACGAATGGAAAAACGCGATTTCTACGAGGTGCTCGGCGTCTCCCGGACCTGCGACGGGGGCGAGTTGAAGAGCGCCTACCGCAAGCTCGCCATGCAGTTTCATCCGGACCGCAATGCCGGAGACCCGGCAGCCGAATCCAAGTTCAAGGAAGTCAACGAGGCCTACGAGGCGCTGCGCAGCCCGGAGAAGCGCGCCGCCTATGACCGCTTCGGACATGCCGCATTCGAGAATGGCGCCAACGGCGCCGGCGGTTTCCACGCCGATTTCGCCTCGTCCATGTCGAGCGTCTTCGACGACATCTTCGGCGAGTTCATGGGCGGCGGCCGTCGCGGCGGGCGCTCGAGCCGCGAGCGCGGTTCGGACCTGCGCTACAACATGGAGATCGGCCTCGAGGAGGCCTATGCCGGTAAGACCGCGGAGATCGAGGTCGACGCCAAGGCAACCTGCTCCACCTGCTCGGGCTCGGGATCGCGGCCTGGCTCCAGCCCCAAGGTCTGCCCGTCCTGCGAAGGCCATGGCCGGGTGCGCGCCGCCCAGGGATTCTTCTCGATAGAGCGGACCTGTCCCACCTGCCACGGGCGCGGCGAGGTGATAGCCGATCCGTGCCCGGAATGCTCCGGTGCCGGGCGGACGACCGAACAGCGCAAGCTCAGCGTCAACATTCCAGCCGGCATAGAGGACGGTACGCGGATACGCCTCGCCAACGAGGGCGAAGCGGGCCTGCGCGGCGGACCGGCCGGCGACCTGTACATTTTCCTGTCGATCCAGCCGCATGAGTTCTTCCAGCGCGACGGCGCGGACATCTTCTGTCGCGTCCCGATCTCGGTGACGACGGCGGCGCTCGGCGGCGAGGTCGAGGTTCCGACCATCGATGGCGGCAAGACCCGGGTCCGGGTCCCCGATGGCGCCCAGACCGGCAAGCAGTTCAGGCTCAAGGGCAAGGGCATGCCGGTGATGCGGACCTCCAAGGTCGGCGACATGTACATCCAGGTCGTCGTCGAGACGCCGCGCAACCTGTCGCGCCGGCAGCGCGAGTTGCTCGAGGAATTCGAGAAGGCGTCCTCGGCCGAAACCCACCCCGAATCGACGGGCTTCCTCGCCCGCGTTCGTGACTTCTTCAGCGCCTGACAGCCAGAAGGCAGGGAAACAGCGGTTCCATGCGCGACCAGATTCGATTCCTGAAAGGCCTCGCAGCACGGCCGCGCATGACCGGCGCCATCGCGCCTTCAGGGGCGGCGCTGGCGCGGCGGATGGCGAGCCATGTCGATCCGCGAGGCACGTTGCCGGTGATCGAGCTCGGCCCGGGCACGGGGGTCGTCACCAAGGCGCTGATCGAGCGCGGGGTCGCTCCCGAACGCATCATCGCCATCGAATACAGCCCGGATTTCTGCCAGCTTCTGGCGCAGCGCTTCCCCGGCATCACCATCATCCGCGGCGACGCCTACGACCTCGACGGATCGCTCGATGGCCGGGCGGACCGCATCGCCAACGTCGTTTCCAGCCTGCCGCTGGTCGCGCGTCCCCTCGAGGACCGCATCCGGCTGATCGAGGCCGGCCTCGCCAAGATGGAACCCGGCACCCCCTTCATCCAGTTCTCCTACACCTTCAAGGGGCCGGTGCATCCGATCCCTGACACATTCAGGGGGGAGGCATCGGGCTGGATCTGGACCAACATGCCGCCGGCGCGCGTCTGGCTCTATCGCCTGCCGTAGCCTGACCCGAGGCCTTATCCGGGCGGCCCGACCGGCCCGCCATGGCCCGTCCCCGACAATCCCGGGCGGTCCAGCCCGAGGAAGCCAACCGGCTGGCGCGTCGAACCGTCGAGCGTCAGGTCGGCAAGAATCTCGCCAAGCACCGGAGCGAACTTGTAGCCGTGGCCCGACAGGCCGGCGACGATGGCGACATCGGCGTGCCTTGGATGCCGGTCGACGATGAAGTGCTCGTCCGGCGAAAGAGTGTAGTAGCAGACGGCGTGGCGGACCGGCGTCGCCGAGACGCCCGGCAGACAGTCCCGCACAAAAGCGGTGACCCGCTCCAGATCGTCCGGCTCGATTCCCTTGTCGTCGCTCAGCGGGTCGGCGATATCGGTGCCGCGGGTATGCTCGGCAACCTTGACGCCGCCACGGCCGACCTGCGGGAAGCCGTAGAAGAGACCGTCCGGAGTCTCGAAGAAGAAGCACGGACAGCCCTCGTCGGCGGCGTAGCGTGGATCGTCGCAGGCGAACCAGTGGAGATGCTTGCGGCGGACCGTCAGCGGTATGGCGAGCCCGGACAGGAGCTCCGACGCCCAGGCTCCGGCCGTAACCACCAGCCGGTCGGCCCGATACCGGTTGCCGGTCGTCTCGACGACGACGCCACCCTCGGTTGCCCGCCAGCCGACGACCGCCTCGCCTGATACGATCGCGGCACCGGCGGCTTCAGCCATCCGCAGATGGGCGAGCACCGATCGTTCGACGAAGAGAAAGCCGGCGTCCGTCTCGAGGACGCCGACCGCGCCCTCGGGAAGCCGCATCGGAGGCTGCGGTGAGGCCTCACCACGCGTCACGTCGTCCAGCGGCAGCGCGTAGCGGCGGGCGGCTTCCCGGATGCCGGCGATCAGGCGCCCTCCCGCCGGGCCCGCCTCGAGCAGGCCCACCCGCTGGAAGAGCGTCTCGCCGGTCGCTGCTTCCATCTCGTCCCACAGGACATAGGCGCGCTCCAGCAGCGGGACGTAGTCGGGGTGCTCGAAATAGGCCTTGCGGATGATCCGGGTCTCGCCGTGGGAGCTCCCCTCGGCATGACCGCCGGGGAAGCGATCGAGGCCGAGCACCCGGGCGCCGCGGCGGGCGAGATGATACGTGGCTGCGCTTCCGATCCCGCCGGTGCCAATAACGATCGCGTCGTAAGTGTCCATTCACCCCCTTCCCTTGCTCGTCCTTCCAAGGACCGGTCCCGTCTTCCGCTCACCGCCCGAACGTGTGATGGTCTGCGGACTCGCATGAGAGCACGAGTCCAGCCGCCGACAAAGGAGACGAAGCCATGTCGATATCGCTCGAAGCCGCCGCCGAGGTCATGCGCCAGGCGATGCGCGACACGGTCAGACGTCATTCGCTGTGGTACCTGATCCAGGGCGGGCTGATGATCATCGGCGGCATCCTGGCGCTGATCTACCCGGTGATCTCCTCGGTGGCGGTGGTGGCGCTGCTCGGCTGGGTGCTGATCATCAGCGGCATCGTGCAGGGCATCAGCATCATCGGGGCACGCTCGGTCCCCCATTTCTGGCTGCAGCTCGTCTCGGTCGTGCTGTCGATCATCGTCGGCATCCTCTTCCTGTCGAACCCGGCCGAAGGCCTGCTGACGCTGACCTTCCTGCTGATCGTCTTCTTCATGGTCGAGGGCATCTCCAAGATCATCTTCGCACTGACCATCCGCCCCTTCCCCAATTGGGGATGGGTTCTCGGCTCCGGCGTGATCGGCGTCCTGATCGCGATCTTCCTGCTTGGCAATCTCAGCGGCGCCGCCCTCTGGCTGCTTGGCATCCTGCTCGGCATCCAGCTCATCGCCGAAGGGGCGGCGATCGGCTACCTCGCCTGGCAGGTGCGACAGGAGGGCAAGCCGCCGAAGCCGCCAATCGCCCCGAGCGCACCACCGCCGTCGTCGACCACGCCGCCGCCCGCCGCCCCCTCGGCCGGTGCTTCGCCTGACGCATAGGCGACAAGGTTCCAGCGGCGACCATGGCCAAAATACTTCACCTCGCGGCCGCCGTGCTTGCGGTCCTGACGCTCGCCGCGGCACCGCTCGCCGCGCAGATGGGTCCATCCCTGATGGGCCGCACGGTGACGCTGAAGGTGCTGACCTATGACGATCGGAACGCGCCTCTCTACGAAAGTGCCTCGCATTCCGCCAAGGTCACCGACGCGACCGAGTTCGGACTCCGTCGGGAGGGCGTCCAGAACGACATCGATGTCGTGCCGATCCTCATCGATGTCGAGGCGTCGCGGATCGAGTTCGACTATTCGATCGCCGAGCCGGGCGAGCTCGCTGAAGCGAAGTTCAACGGCTATGTCCTCGACTTCGGCGGCGACTGCAATCTCTTCTGGGGCGCGCGTGTCGATCGCGACTTCTCGACCTTCCCGATGACCGAGAACCGCATCTTCTTCGACAAGGGCACGCTTTATGTCGACGTGTCGGGAATGACCTTCGACCGCGAAAGCCGGTTCGCCATCGATCTCGACCTGTCGGGCTGCGGCACGGCCTGACAGGTCGCGCCGCATGCGTCCGTGCCTCAGGCCCTGGCTTCGGGCATTGGAATGTCGGCGCCCTCCATCCAGCGCAGCGACCCCGGCGTCGTCAGCATCTCGCCGGTCTCGAGCAGGGTCTTCAACCCGGAAAGCACCATCGGCCAGCCGCCATAAAGCTGGTTGTTGGCGCCTTTGCGGAGCTGGTCGTGGACGACCCGGAGCAGGCAGGAATCGCCGACCGGCTCGATCTCCCAGGTGATCCGCGAGGTGCCTTCCGCCCTGACATCCTCTCCCCACAACGCGCGGAAGCTCTGGACCAGGCGCCGCGGCGGGTCAACCTCGAGATTCTCCCCCTCGAAGATCAGCGCGCCGCCGCCATGGCTCTGGTAGCGGGAGCCAGGCGTCCAGTCGGATGTGACGAGCGCGCCGAAATTGTACTTGGCCCGCATTCCCGTGTCGGTGATCGCGGTCCACAGGCGTTCGGGCGTCGTCTTGATGTAGATCTCGAATACCTTTTCCATCGTCTTCTCCTCGGGGTTTTCAAGGTCGCGCTTGAGGTCACTGAGAGCAGCAACGAAAGGCGCTGTGTATTTGCTGACCCACCGGTCGTGGACCAGGCGGATCGGCACCGGATTGAGGAAATGGAGCTTCTCGCGTCCGCGCCGGCGAGCCACCACCAGGCCGGCATCCTCGAGAATCTTCAGATGCTTCATCACGCCGAAGCGGGTCATCGGCAGCCGCGCTTCGAGACTGCTCAATGTCTGCCCGTCTTCCCGAAACAATTCGTCCAGAAGACTGCGGCGGGTGGGATCGGCAAGCGCCTTGAAGACATCGTCCATGGACACCTAATAGGTGACCATATGGTCACATGTCAAGCCTGACCAGGCCATCGCGCGGATGACGGTGCGGACTCACCCTGTGCGCGCCAAGCGGGAGGCACGGTCAGAGACCGACGCCGCGGAGAACGGAAGCTGGATGCCAGGCAGACAGAAGGGGCCTGTCACGCCGGCCCCTTCGCCTGACCCGGTGTCAGGGCTTTTCCCAGTGGCCGGACTTGGCCGAGCGGAAGATCGCGTCGAGGACGCGGGCCTGCCTGATCGCGTCGGCGACGCCGTAGACGAGCTTCTCCTTGCCGCGGACGACGCGCGAGAAATGCTCGCCCTGGAGCTGGTACTGGTCCGCCTTGGGCAGCTTGATCGCCTTGGCCGAGGCGTCGGCAAGCTGCTTGCCGTTGTCGAGATAGATCTTCATGGCACCGCCCTGGGGCGCGTTGAAGGGGATCTCGACTTCGACCCGTCCCTTGTCGCCGAGGATATGGACGCGCTGGTAAGGCGTCGCCTGGGTCGAGACGGTGAAGGTCAGGTGCCGCCCCTTGCCGAAATCGACGACGGCGCTGGCAAGGCGATCCGTCTTGAATTTCGGATCGCGGTCGATCACCGCCATGCAGCGCACCGGCTCGGCGCCGAAGACGAAGCGCGACACGACCACCGGATAGCAGCCGATGTCGTAGATCGCGCCGCCGCCGATATCGGCCATGTTGCGCACGTTCTTCGGATCGACATTGTGATAGGTGAACAGCGACTGGATCGCCCGAAGGGTCCCAAGCTTGCCGCTTTGCGCGAGATCGCGCGCCTTCAGCCACTGCGGATGATGGCGGACCATGAAGGCCTCGGCGATGTGGACCTTGCGTCCGGCGGCGGCCAGCAGCTTCGCCTCGTCGGCCGACATGGCAATCGGCTTCTCGCACAGCACGTGCTTGCCCCTGGCCGCGGCCTCGAGGGTCAGCGGGACATGCAGGTGGTTCGGCAGGGGATTGTAGACCGCCTCGATCTCCGGATCGTTGAGCATATCCTCGTATGATCCATAGGCGACAGGGATGCCGAGCTTCTTCGCCCAGCGCCGGGCCGTCGGGAGGGTCCGCGACGCGATCGCGCGGATTTCGATCTCCTTGCTCTTCATCATTCCGGGCAGGACCTTGGCCACGCCGATATCGGCAGTGGAAATCACTCCCCAGCGAACCGGTTCTTTCCTTGTCGCGCTTTTCGCCACCTCGTCGACCTCCCGAAGGTTGGTGTCTGCTCGCCGGATCCACCGGCGAACCTGCCGCGCTAGCCGGTTACGCGCGGCATTGCAAGTGTGGCGAAGCGGGCGAGCGATGGAAACCTGCCGCGATGGTTGCCCGGCGAGCGAGCCAGGCGATCGATTGCGGACATCCAGACTCTTGCGCCTTTGATTCAAATGGATTCGAATCGTGAGTGATTCGCGTAGGAAGCGTCACGAGCGATTCATGCAACAGGGCGTCCCCGTCGCCCACAGCTTTGAAGAAACGCAATTGGTGAACAGATCCATCCTGGTCGTATTCCTCCCCGAGGAAGAACCGGCAGCGGCGTGGGCGGTCGGTTCCCTGCTCCCGCAGATCGAGGACGGAGACACGCTCCTCCTCCTCCACAACGGCGCCAAAGACCGATCCTTCGCGGAAAAATACGCCAGGCTGCCGGGCGTCCGCTTTTTCGAACAGTGCGACAACCTTGGCGTCGCCGGTGGCCGGAATTTCCTTCTGCGCCAGCCGGAATGCAGGGAGTCGGACCTCGTCTTCCTGGTCGACAGCGACGCGATCGTCCCGTGCGACTACCTCCGGAAGATGACGGAATTCATCGATGCGACCCCCGACGCCGGGGTGGTTGGCCCCGTCGCACTCAGTTTCCCGTACCTCCGCCAGAAGCTGAGGGGAGCCGGATTCTTTCCTGGCGGAACCGGCGGGCCGGTTTCGCTCTTCGGGGACGAATTCGACACCGCGGCGATCCGCAGCCTGATCGCTGGAAACCTCTACGAAGACGCTGTCGACCATATCGGCACGGCGCCGGAATGGCGAAGGGCATATCTCTCGCAGGAACTCTTCCTGGAGACCGTGGAGACCATGTGCCACGCGCCGGCCGTGGAGGGTTTCCATGGCTCGCTGAAAAACGACGCGCAGAGCCTTGCCCGCCTCTCCGATGGCGCCGGACATCTGGAAGTGGGGAATGTCGCGGGCTGTTGCCAGGTCTTCCGGCGCAGTCTGATCGACGAGATCGGCTATCTCTGCGATCTATACAATCCATACGGGTTCGAGGATGTCGATTTCAGCATCCGGGCGATCACCCATGGGAAACGAAACTACACGACGAACGCGACCTACCTTCTCCATCGAACCGATCTGAGACATGCCACCCGTACCTTGCCGCAGCAGCGTTTTCGAAATCGCTGCAACGACAGCCGCGTGCGGACGATTTTCGAATTCAGGTGGGCGAGGACCGATTTTCCGGCGGTGACCGTTCGCCGATTGATCGGCCGTTACCTCGTCGAGAGTGGCAAATCCAACGACGCGAGGGAGAATATCCTCGCGGCTCTGTTCGGCGTCCGGAGGGCGCTTCTGCAAATCGCCGCCTATGAAGGCCCCGGTCTCAGCGCGGCGATCAGGCAAGGCGGCGACCCCTTTGCCGCTTTCGAGCGCTTGCTGGAAGAGCCTTCGGCCAAGGTTGCCGAGCCGTCAACGAGGGTGGCCGCGTAGGGCAGCAGGGGTAGAGAGTGAAAGAAAACGCTCTTCCCGCCGAAAGGGCAACGACCGGGCCGGACCCGCTTCGCGCAGAGGCAGGCCGTCGCATGGATCGGCTGTTCGCCACCTTCGGCGAGAAGATGGCGAGTCTCGCCTCGGACGACGCCGTGGAAGCCATCCTCGATCGCAAGAATCGGGAAATCGGACGGCGTGACGAAACGATCGATCGGCAGCGGACCGCCATCGAAAACGCCAGGGGCGAGCTGTCACGCCTGAAGCAGGCGCTCGCGGAAAGCCGGAGTCAGCTGCAGGCGAGCCGGAAGCAGGTCTCCGACAAGAACGCGATGATCGCCGTACAGGCCGCCAGGCTTCGACAGAAGTCGGATCGCCTGACCGCCTTGAAACTCAAACACGCGCGACTGAAAGCCGAGGCTTCGAAGCTGAGACGGGCCAGGGCGGAGTTGCGCCGGAAGCTGAAGGCGCGTCGCGACCTCGGCTATTATGTCAACAAGCTGCTCGCCGGATTCCGCACACGGAAGATGCATGAAGGCGACGGCGCCTGACGATCGCGTTCAGCGCGCCATTGCGCGCCTCGATCGCCTTGCACGCGGCGCTTAGCCCGAAATCCACCGGGACCGCGCCGGAATTGACCAGCGTCGCCAGACCGATGGCGCCGGTTGCCGTCATGACGGGGGCGACGAGTCACCGGACCCCGTTCCGCGCCCCTCCGGCAGCGGATCGAAAAATTCCGGGGCGAATTCCTGCGAGATCGTCAGGTGTTCGCGCATCAGGGCAGCCGCCACCTCACGGCGACCGCCGGCAAGCGCCTCGAGGATGGCGATATGCTCCTCACATGAAATACGCAGGCGGCGGCTGTCCGGCGTGGTGAGAATCTCCGTAAGGCGGCGGAGCAGGTTCTGGCGTTCGATGGCCTGGGCGAAGAATTCGTTGCCGCAGGAAGCGCCGATAAGGTGGTGAAACTCGAGGTCGGCATCGACCATCTCGGCAACGGTCGCGCTTTCGCGCGCAAGCAATTCCTCGTGGCGCCGGCGCGAACGGGCAGCGAGTCGTTGATTGAGCTCGAAGGTATCGAGGAGGATGGCCGCCGGCTCGATCGTAAGGCGGAAGCGGTAGCTGTCGTAGAAGGCCCTGGCGGTGGCAAGGTTGGGCCCGAGTCGCCAGCCCTTGCCGGCAAGGCGGGTGATCACGCCGTCATCGGCGAGGCGCTTGAGGACGCGCCCGACATCCACGCCGCGTCCGCCATACCGGCGGAGCAGTTCCGCGGTCGTGACGGAATCCGCTATCTCGCCATTATACCAGTCCGTGGCGATGACCCGGTACAGCTCGTCGCTGCCGGAGGCCGGAAGCAGGGGAGCGCTCTCGCCGAGGTCACGGCCCGAGATCGAAAGGAAGAAGCCCCGCTCCGGCCGCTGCTCGACGATCCCATGGCGACGCAACAGGTTGAGAGCACCACGAACCGGCGACCTCGACAAGCGGAACATCGAGCCGAGGTGCTGCTCCTTGAGATGGTATCCCGCCGGCAGCTCGTTCTGCACGACCCAGCCGACGATGGCATGGGCCGTCTCCGCCTGGAGAGCGCTGGGCGATGCCGGATCAGGCATTCTCGAATCCCCTCTCGATTTCCCACTCCGTGACCGCGCGGCGTGTCGCCCCCAACTCCTGCCGGGCATGATGCAGGATATGGGCGTGACAAGCGGCACCGAAGGCCTCGACGGCGAAGACCGATCCGGCGAAGCGCGCGGTTGCCTCGGTAAGATCCGCCGGCAGCGGAAGTGCATCGCGAGGCTCGACATCGCCGCGCTTCTCGGCCGCGAGCTCGAGGCCGGCATCGACGCCGGCGAGGCCGGCTGCGATGAGAGCAGCATAAGCGTGATACGGGTTGATGTCGGCGCCCGGCGAGCGCAGCTCAAGCCGTGGTCCGCCTCGCCCCGCGATCAGCCGGACCATGGCGGTGCGGTTGTCCCAGCCCCAGGTGGCCGCCAACGGCGCGTAGGAGCCAGGTACAAGCCGCTTGAAGGAATTGGCATAGGGGGCGAGCATCAGGGTAAGTTCCGGCAGGTGACTCAGGATACCGGCGACGAAGCCCCGGCCGAAAGGGCTTAGCTCTTCCGCCTCGCCAAGGAGATTCTCCCCACTTTCGCCGGCCAGCGACAGGTGGATGTGCCCGCCGGACCCCGCGCCGTCCTCGAACGGCTTTGCCATGAAGGTGACGGCGCGGCCGAGCTTGTGACCGCAGGCCTTGACCACATGCTTGAAGACGACGTGATCGTCCGCGGCAGCAAGCAGATCGGCCGGTCCGACATTGACCTCAAGCTGTCCGGCGCCACCTTCCGTCTGGATCTGATCAACGACGATCTCCGACGCTTGCAGTGCGCGCTCAATTTCATCGGCGAACGGGGCGATGACCGATGCGACGATCACTTCATTGTCGCCGGAGCGGTGGTAGACGGGCCTCAGCTCCCTGTATTCCCCGGCATGGACGTCGCCGTAAGCCTGGTCGAGGACATAGAATTCCAGTTCGGAAGCGGCGCGTCCAACGACTCCGCGCTCCACGAGACGCGCGAGCTGGGCCTTGAGGATGCTGCGTGGCGATTCCGGTATCGCTTCGCCGGAGGGCGCCAACCCATCGCAAATCACGTGCATGACCTTCGGCTCCGTCGGCAACACGAAGGCGGCGGCGGGATCGGGAGACAGGAAAGCGTTGCGGAATCCGGCATGGGGCCCCGCGACCTCGAAGCCGGACAAGGGACGGCCGGCCGGATCGCAGATCAGAAAGAAATCCGGCATGCCGAGGCCATCCGCGACGATCCGCTGCCATTCGTCCGCCCGTCGCTTCTTGCCGAGAAGCCGGCCGTAGAAATCGGGCGTGGACAAGACGACGTGGGTTGCGCCCGACAGGCAATCCGCAGCGGATCTCATGCCGAGACCTCACCTCCGTCCACGGGAATGGAGGCGCCGCTGACATAAGAGGCAAGCGGCGAAACGAGGAAGACGCAGACATCGCCGATCTCCGCCGCCGTCGCGTTGCGGCGGAGAGGCGTGACCCCGTTGTAGCGGCGCCGGATCGCCTCCGGCGCTTCGCCGGACAGGGTCCCAAGCCGTGAATAGACGTCATCGAGCATTGGCGTATCGACACTTCCCGGACAGACCGAATTCACCCGGATGTTCTTCGGACCGAGCTCATGGGCGAGAGCCTCGGAGAGCCGCATCACGCCGGATTTTACCGCACAATATATGCCCCAGTTGGCGCCAGCGCGAAAACCCGCCTGCGAGGCGATGAAGGTCAGCGACGTGTCCGGCCCCAGCCTCCGGGCGGCCTCGCGACCGACCAGGAAGGCACCGAGGAGATTATTGTCGGACGCGGACTGGAACTCGGCAAGGGAGGTATCCGCCACCGGGCCGACGATCAGGTCGCCGGCGGAATGGATGACGTCGGTGACAGGACCGATGGCTTCAAAGCATGCCGCCACCGCCTGTTCGTCCGTCACATCGAGCGGAAGGATGCCCGCCGTGGCGCGCTTGTCGGTCCGGATCACGTCCGCGCCGTGGCGCTCGAGCGCGTCCGAGATACCGATGCCGATGCCGCCCGCGGCACCGGTCACCATAACGCGCCTCTCTTCGAGAAGGGTGGATGACAATGTCTCTGATTTCGGAATGCTTGTCGGTTGCACAGGGCTGCCTAATTCACTGTCGTTTGCATTTTGTTGCTTGATAATACAAAAACATTCGATAGGCTAGCGCTCATTGGAGTAGGGAGCTCCGGGAGATCGAAGACGTTGGACCACCGCGCGCGAACCGGACCTCAGGGCACATCCGGAGCCCTTGGTATGGTCGACTGGGAGCACTCGTCCCTCGCAGTCGAGGACATGGACGTGGCGATGCGGTTCTTCCATGCAGCCTTCGGCTTCGAAGAAATCTTCTCCGAACGCGGGATGTCCGGCCAGATCGCGGACATTACAGGCTCTGACGGAATGACGTGCAATCTCGTCCAACTCCGTCAGCCGAACGGTAGCCATGTGCTGGAGCTGATTGCATTTACCCCGGCAGACGGCCGGCTGGAGGCCGATCCGCTCCCGGTCCGCCCCGGCGCGTCGCATGTCGCTTTCAAGGTGGCGGATCTTGCCGCCGCCACCCGTGCCGCGGAAAAGCTCGGCGCCGTCGTCCTCGGCAAGCGGACGTCCTTCGACGACGGGCCGGCGATCTACTGCAGGGTGCCGGGCGGAGCCTTCGTCGAATTGGCGGAGGCGCCGTCGACATGATCAGCAACGCTCCGCTTCTCGATCACTATACGCTGATGTGGCGGATGCGCGCTTTCGAGGAGGCCTGCCTGGAAGGATTCAAATCCCGCGAAATACACGGAGAACTCCATACCGGAATTGGCCAGGAAGGCATCGCGGCGGGGATCGCGCCTCACCTGCGGCGAAGCGATGGACTGGTCAGCACCCACCGCAACCACCTCCATGCGCTGGCCAAGGGCGTTGATCCGTCGGCGCTGATGGCGGAGATTTTCGAGAAGGAGACGGGGCTCTGCCGCGGCCGCGGCGGGCACATGCATCCCTTCGACACCTCGACCAATTTCTCCGCGACGGGGATCGTCGGGGCATCGCTGCCGGTCGCACTGGGATACGCCTATGGCTTCGCCAAGGAGGCGCGCGACGATGTCGGTATCGCCGTAACCGGCGACGGCGGCGTCAACCACGGCACTTTCCACGAATGCCTGAACATGGCGGCGGCCTGGCGATTGCCTCTGGTCATCCTGGTCGAGAACAACAGCTACGCCATCTCGGTTCCGGCAAGTGCCGTCACCGCGCCCAAGGCGCACTGGGAACGGGCCGCGGCCTATGGGGCGAAGGGCTGGTCGGTGGACGGCACGGACGTGGCGGCGGTCGACGGCGTCTGCGGCGAGGCGATCGCCTATGCCCGGGCGGGCAATGGCCCCGTCGTCGTCGAGGCCTTCTGCCACCGCTTCCGGGGCCACTATGAAGGCGATGCCGACAGCTACCGACCGCGCGCCGAACGGAACAGGATGCGCGACGAGGGCGATCCGATCACCAAGGCCGAGGCAGCGCTCCGCGAAGCGGGCCTGACCGCGGAGCTGCTCGACCGGACCCGGGACGAAGCCAGAGCCGAGATGGGCGCGACCCTCGAAAAGGTGCGGGCCGATGCCATGCCCGACGCCTCCACCGCCCTCGCGTATCGTTTCGTCGGGGAGGACGCCGCGTGAATGCGCCCGCCAAGAAGATTCCGACAGTCTCATTCCTGATCGCCGAGACGATCGGTCGCGAGATGGAGCGTGACCCGAGCATCCTCGTGCTCGGCGAGGATGTCGGGGGCCTCGGTGGTGTCTTCAACTGCACGCGCGGCCTGCAGGAGCAGTTCGGGGAATGGCGGGTGCGGGACACGCCCATCGCCGAAATGGGCTTCGTCGGCATGGGCGTCGGCCTGGCGATGAGCGGATACCGGCCCGTCGTCGAGATCATGTTCGCCGATTTCCTGGGCGTCTGCCTCGAGCAGATCGTCAATGCGGCGGCGAAGATCCCTTACATGTCGGGCGGCCGGGTCACGATGCCGCTGGTGATCCGCACGGCTGCGGGCAGCATTGGATCGGCGGCCCAGCACTCGCAGTGCCTGTGGGGCATGATGGCCTATTGGCCGGGGCTCAAGGTCGTTGCGCCATCCTGCCCGGCCGACTATCGCGGCCTGACCGCCAGCGCGCTCCGCTCCGAGGATCCGGTCGTGATCTTCGAGCACAAGAGCCAGCTCAACCGGAAGTCGGATCTCTTCGCCAGGCCGGATATCGGGCCTCAACCGGAGCATCTCGTGCCGATCGGCAAGGCGTCGCTTGCCCGCGACGGCACCGACGTGACGATCGTGACGATCAGCGCCGCGGTCGAATGGGCGCTCAACGCGGCAGAAAGCGTCGCCGGCGAAGGCATCGACGCCGCCGTCGTCGACCTGAGGTCGCTGGTGCCGATGGACATGGAGACGGTGACGTCATCGCTCGCGAAAACCGGTCGACTGCTCGTCGTCGACGAGGATTTCCGCAGCTTCGCGATGTCGGGCGAAGTGGTGGCGCGTGCGGTCGAGGCGATGGGGCCGGGCGCGCTTCGCCAGGTGCGGCGGCTGTGCATGCCGGACGTGCCCCTGCCCGCTGCGAAGTCCCTCGAGGATGCCGTGATGCCCGGGCCGGAAAAGATCGCCGCGACGTTGCGAGACATGGCGGAAGGAGCCTGACCGATGATGATCGACGAGACGACGCCATGTGCCACCTCCATATCGACCTCCGCCGGATCCGCGCCGGGCTGGGGGATGCGCACCGGAGATCGTGAAGGTTTTGCCCGACCAGAATTACATAGTATTTTGATCTAGCATAATACAGACTTCTTCTGG
>NZ_JAGRLA010000054.1 GCF_020442045.1 Bauldia sp.
ATGTCCTATTTCGCGGCAGCGCTCGTGTCGCTGATCCTTGGCGAGTCCCTCATGGCGGCAGGATATGGCTTTCCGTCCGCGCCGATCCGGGCTCCGCAGACGCTCGTTCTCGTCCATCTCATCGCCATCGGCTGGCTCAGCCTTCTGCTCTGCGGGGCGCTGTTTCAATTTGTCCCGGTCCTCATCGCGCGGCGCCTTCACAGCAACGCGCTGCCTCTGCCAACCCTTGTCCTGCTGGTGGCGGGACTCGCGGCGCTGCTTTTCGGCTTCCTTCAGCTCTCCGGCATGATCGACGTGGGCGGATGGCTCTTCCCGCTCGCCGCCGGCCTGCTGTCAGGCGGATTTGCGCTTGTCCTCTATAATCTCGGTCGCACGCTCTGGCAGGCGCGGCCTCTCCCCCTGCCGGCGCGGTTTGTTGCGGTCGCTCTCCTTTGCCTCGCTGCAACGGTCACATTCGGTGCCGTCTTTGGTTTCGTCTTCGCCGGATCGGTCCAATCCGGGACGTTGCTGACGATCGCCGCCGGCGGTCTGCCGCTGCACGTCATCGCCGGGCTCGGCGGCTGGCTGACATTCGCGGTCATGGGCGTGAGCTACCGTCTCCTGGCGATGTTCATGCTCGCCCCGGAACTGGAAGGCGCCACGCCCCGTGCGGTCTACTGGCTTGGGACAGGCGCGCTCGCCGTGGCGATCCTTGGCGGCGTCGCGCAGCTTCTTCGCGACGCAACGATCCTGCCCGTGCTCTGCGTCGGCGCCCTTCTCGGCTTTGCCGCGCTGGCCTTCTATGGAGTCGACATCGTCTATCTCTACCGCGCCCGCAAGCGCCGCGTCATCGAGCTCAACAGCCAGATGGCCGCGCTGGCGCTGATCTCGCTCGCCGCAGCCGTCGCGCTGATGGTCGTCCTGATCGCGATGAACCGTCTTACAGACCAGATAGGCGCCGTCGTCTTCCTCACGGCCTTCGGATGGCTGACCGGCCTCGGCCTCGCCAAGCTCTACAAGATCGTTGCCTTCCTGACCTGGCTCGAATGCTACGGTCCCGTGCTCGGCAAGACTGCAACGCCCCGGGTGCAGGATCTCGTCATCGAGGGACGCGCTCGGCCGTGGTTCCTCCTTTATTTCCTGTCCGTCTGGGGCGCGACGGCGGCGCTGCTCTTCGCTCATGCCTTTGCTTTCAGGATGGCGAGCGGAGTGATGGTCGTCGCCACGCTCGCGATCGCCGCGCAGCTCCTGCGCACCCGGCTGCTGTCGGACCTGACGGCCGAGGCCCCGCTGCCCGAAGGCGCGCACCGGCCGCATCTCCTCGTCTCCCTGACGAATTCAACCTGACCGGAAAGGAGGCCAACGCCCATGCCACAAACCTTTGTCGACCTTGACGTCCGTCCGATCCTTCGCGGCGGCGGTGAGCCGTTCGAGAAGATCATGCAAGCCGTCAATGCTCTCGCCCCCGACCAGGGGTTGCGGCTTTACGCGACATTCAAGCCGCTTCCTCTGTTCCAGGTGCTGGGCAGCAAGGGCTTTGCCCACGAGGCCAGAGAGATCGAGGGCGGCGACTGGGAGGTGCTGTTCAGGCGTATTGGGGCCCCCGTCGAAGACGAGGCGATCACCAACGCCGCGCCCCCCGACACGCGGGACTGGCCCGATCCTGCCCGGCAGATGGACAATCGCGATCTCGAGCCTCCCGAGCCGATGATCCGCATCCTGGCGGCGCTGGAGACGATGCGGTCAGGCGACGTTCTCGAGGCACTGCTGTGCCGCGAACCGATGTTCCTGTTGCCCGAGCTTGCCAAGCGAGGACATGCATGGCGGGGCGGTTTCGAGCCGGACGGCACGACCTACAAGATCCTCGTGCGCGTCGGCGAAGGCCAGGAACCGGCGGCTTGAGAGCCTTTTTGCCGGCCTCCTGCCCCGTTGGGAGTCTCTCACGATGTTCATCCAGACCGAAGCGACACGCGACCCGGAGAGCCTGAAGTTCCTCCCCGGCAGAGACGTTCTTCCGGGCCGAACCCTGAGCATCTCCGATCGCAGCGAAGCCGCTCGCTCGCCGCTTGCCGCAAAGCTCTTCGAAGTACCCGGCGTCGCGGCCCTGTCCCTCGGGACGGACTACATAACGGTCACCAAAGACAAGGGTGAGTGGCAACATCTCAAGCCGGCTCTCCTCGGCGCGATCATGGAGCATTTCATGGCTGGCGCGCCGGTCCTGATCGAGCAATCCGCCGACGCCGCGGCGGCGACCGGGACGGGCGCGGCCGCTCAAAAGGTCAAGGAGGCCCTTCGCCGGGTCATCGATCCGGAGCTCGGCTACAATATCGTCGATCTCGGCCTGATCTATGACGTGCGTGTCGATGCCAACGGCGTTGCCTCGGTCATCATGACGACCACGACGCCCGGCTGTCCCGCCACCAGCTATCTCACCGAAGGTGCACGGGAGTGTGCGGCTTCTGTCGAAGGTGTCGAGATGGCCGAGGTCACGCTCACCCATGAACCGCGCTGGTCGCCGGAGCTGATGAGCGACGACGCCAAGGCTCATTTCGGCATTCGCTGAGGACTGGCTAACGATGAACGCGACATCCAGACGCCCGATCGCGGCCCAGGACGACCCGGCCGGACCCGCCTTTCCCATTGCCGATCTTCTTCTCGAAAGCCTCCAACTTCTGGCGCGCGGCGGACAGCCGGAAGACGCCTGCCGTCTTGCCGGCCGCGGCTATGCGTTGCTGCGAAGATCGCAACCCGACGTCGCCCGCCGCTTCGACGTCTTCCTGCATCGCCTGACACCGCGCCTGACCTGGACCGAGGCCCCTCGGCGAGGCGAGCATATCACCTCTCGCGGTCCCGCCATCACCGGTACCCGCCTCCCATCGGCTTTCGGCAAGGGGGAGCCCGATCGATGACGACCACCGTCGTCGGGCACGCATGCCGCGCGCTCCAAGCGGGTTTCCGGCCAGATATCCGGTCGAGAGCGACGGGCCCCGTCCGGTCCCGGCGCGCCCTTGCCGCTCCCCGCCTGATTACCGGTGCGGCCTTCCTCTTCCTCATCGCGATTGTCGTTGGGATATTGTGAATGCGCCGGCGCGGGGCCTCGTCGACATCGCCCCTCTCATCGCGCGCTGCCGCTTGGCTACACCGCGTTCGCTTACAAGATCCGCGAGGCCGGAACGAGGCCCGCTCAGCCGGCCAGGGCGGCGCGGCATCAGGCCGTTGCGGCACTGGCGATGCGGCGATATCCGGCACGTCCATGGTAAAAGCCGTTGCTGAAGGATGTGCCCCCGCAGAGGTCGCGCAGTGACGCTTCCGCATCGCTCAAAGCAAGCCTCCCGTCCAACGCTGCCCGGAAGGCAGACGCCACCGCTGCCATATTCACGGCCTGGGGCATCAGCCGAAGATGGGTGACGCCGTCGGCCACAAGCCGTTCGGTCTCCGGCAACAGGTCCACATAGCTCTCGGACTGGGTCTGGATGCCGTTCACCCGCAGGATCGGGCGATCGTCGGCCGTGCGAAGCGGCATCCCGTCGGGATCCTTTTCGCAGACAAACCCGCAATTGTCCTTGGTTCGGCCATGGGCGCGGGCATGATAGCAGCGCGCCGAGACGGCGAGAGAGGCGCGCCCGAAGACCTGCACCTCGACGCCCAGCCCGAGGTCCCGCGCAGCCTGGGCTGCCACCGAGATGGCCGTGGCGGGCATTTCGCCGGGCAAGCACACATGCGTCGCGCCTTGTCCGGCCATCCAGGCAATGGTCGCCTCGTTATAGACGTTCATGAACGGCCCGAGACGATGCGGGCGGCGGCCGCGCGCAAACAGGCCGGCGGCGTTGTTGATCTCGATCTCGAGGCCGTCCGTCGCGCAGAGCATTTCCATCGCCTTGCGCTCGCGCTTGAGCATGACCTCGGCGAGCGAGGACAGGATCACCGTCTTGCCGGCGCGCTCCAGGCGCTCGATCGTGGTCGATAGATCGGGTTCATGAAAGGGCGCCCGCTTCGAGCAGATCACCTCACCCAGATAGACCTCGTCCACCGGGGCTTCGTCGGCGATGCGGGCATAGAAGTCGCGCCGCGTCTCCGCGGACCAGTGGTAGGCGATCGGGCCGAGGGTCAGCTTCGTCATCTCTCTCACCGCCATTTCTTCGTCTCGAACGCGCCCTGGGTCTGCTTCTGCCCCTCGGTCAGGGCCACCAGATCGGCGACGTTGGCGGATCGTCCGGCACGGATATCGTCCACTGCATGGCGGAAGGCCGAGACCACCTCCCGTACATAGCTCTTCGACCTTTGCCGGCCCTCGATCTTGAAGGCATTCACCCCGGCGTCGATCAGCTCGGGCAGGAGCCGCGAGAGATTGAGGCTCACCGGTTCCTCAAAGGCATAATAACCCTCGGATCGATGCGGCGCGGTATAGCGACCCTTGCAGATCGTGGGATAACCCGCCTTCTCGTCGGGGCCGAAACAGTCGATGGTGAAGCCCGCCAGTTGCGAGGAAATCGAGCCGTCGTCGTGGCGCGTATATTCCACGTCGGAGGCCGGGGAACACACACCGTCCATGTTGGTCGATTGCCCGGTGAGATAGTTGGTCAGGCTGCACCGCCCTTCCACCATCAGCCCATGATTGCCGAAAATGAATGTCTCGATCTCGCAGGGAACTTCCTTCCGGACCTCGCGGATCTCGGGGATCGTGAGGATGCGTGGCAGCACAACCCGTTTCACCCCGAAATGCTCGCAATAATAGCGGATCGCTTCGGGACTTGATGCGGCGGCCTGCACTGACAGATGCAGCCGGATGCCGCGATGGCTGCGAGCCACGTAATCGGCCACGCCCATGTCGGCGACGATGAAGGCATCGATGCCCAGCCGCGCGCCGGTATCGGCTGCCTGGCGCCAGAGATCGACCTTGCCCGCCGGTGGATAGGTATTGAGCGTCAGCAGCACCTTGGCACCCTTGGCATGGGCATAGGCGACCGACTCGCGCAGCTCTTCGGGAGTGAAGTTCAAGCCCGGGAAGTTCCGCGCATTGGTGGCGTCCTGAAAGCCGCAATAGACAGCGTCGGCGCCCGCGTCGACGGCGGTGCGCAACGCCGCAGGCGTACCGGCGGGGCAGATCAGTTCGGCAGTGTTCATCTCACGGAATGTCCTTGCGATTGGTTTGGGTAGGCTCGACGCAGCGCCGTCAGAACCGAACGGCCGGGTGGCCCGAACATCTCGGCGGTCTCCTCGGCAACCGAACCGTCGACATCATCGAGCGCATTCCGGAGCCGTACGACCGCTTCGGCATCGCCAGAAACCTCGAGATGGCGCGAGAAGAAGGCAGCATCGCCATCCACTTGCGAGTCGATCAGTTCCAGCAGAAGCATGAACCGACCCCGAATGATCGCGCCGGCTTGCGGCGCGGCAGCACGCGGGACGGCGCGGAGGACGAGCGCCTTCGGGTCCGGCCGAAGGTGAAGGGCAAAGGGCAGTTCGACAGGGTCGATCAGGAAGTCGGTCGACTGGTGGGGCCCCAGCCGCGCGAAGAGCGATGGATGACGGTCCGCGATTCGGCGCACGACACGGGAGAGGAGCGGCTGAATGAGCAGGCAGGCAAGGCGCGACAATGCCGTCTGTCCAGACCTGTGTGCGCGGGAGATCGTGTCGACGTTCATGTCCATGGTGACCGTCGCCATTGCGGCTGCGCCGCCATCGACACCGGCGGCGCAACGCGCCGGACGGGCCGCATCATTCGATTCCACCGATATCTTCCTTTCTTCACGCGGAGCCGATATTCGCTGACGCCTCGCGGTCGCGGGACGCGGCGGAACCATATTTTTGCCGGGACAAAGTCGCGCATATGCGGACCGACTTGGCGGCATCGCCAGCCGCAACCGCGATTTCGTCGAAAAGCGCCGCAGTCTCGCTGAACACCGACGTGTCGGGCTCCTGCTCAGTGAGCTCGTCGATCTCGGCGAGGAAGGCGAGCCGGGCGATGATCTGGTCACGCTGCTCGCGGGCATTGGCAATCGCCTGACGGGCCTGCCGGCGATGCTCGAGGGCCGTAAAACGGTCCAGGGCACCTTCAAGCCTCACGCGGCATTGACAGTTGAGGTCGACGGTCGAGATGACGCGCCGGAGTCGAGAAACGAGGTCTTCCGCATCAGGCGACGAATGGACGAGCGCGGGCATGGCGATACCTCCGGTAATTGGCTGCCCGACACTCGCTCCACCGGCGTGACGACGCTTTGCCCTGGGGCAAAGGAAAGGTGCGACAAAAGCGGCCGCTGCGGCATTTCGGTCTATTGGCGCCGCTTTCAAAGCGCGGGACTATCCAGGGCGAAATGTCTATGCCGACGTCGATCGAGACCCTCTCGCGCTCACCGACTGCCAACCGCGTGCGCGGCCTGAAGTTGCTCGCGAATTGCTCCCGGTGCTCGATTCGTCCGGCGAGCGTCTGCTCCGCGCTCGACGCTGGCGCGTTGTCCGAATTCGAAGCCATCGGGCGCGAGGCGAGCTTCGCGCCGCGAATGATCGTCTTCATGGAGGGGGAGCGGGCCGACTGGGTGTACACTGTGACCAGTGGTCTTGTTCGCCTGTTCCGGCTCTTGCCGAATGGCCAGCGTCAGATTGTCGGCTTCGGACTTCCCGGTGATTTCCTCGGACTGCCGCGGGGCGAGCGACATGTCTACTCGGCCGACGCGGCGGTCGGAACGACCGCGTGCCGATTCCACCGTCAGGACTTCATCATGTTTGCCGAGAATCACACTCGGTTTCTCCGAAGGCTGCACGACGCTGCCGTGAAGGCACTCGATCTCGCTCAGGAGCAGATGACGCAACTGGGACCGCGCCGCGCCGACGCCAAGATCGCCTCCTTCATCCTGTCGATGCGCGCACGCTGGATGGAGATCAACGGGGCCGGCGAGTCGGTGCCTCTGCCGATGAGTCGGCAGGACATCGGCGATTATGTGGGCCTGAATATCGCCACGGTCAGCCGAACGTTCACCCGTCTCGACCGGCAGGGCGTGATACGCATCGTGCCCAAAGGCGTCCGAATCCTGAATTTCCCGGCCCTCCGGCAGCTCGCCGAGCAATAGACCCAGGAGCTATCGGGTGGCTGTGGCCTCAGGCGAGGTCAATGGGATTGCGCATGCGGCCTGCGAAACCAGATCACCAGGTGGTGAATGAAGCCGGCGAACGTGGCGCACCATGCCAACGCGGCAAAGACTATGAAATAGCGGGGGATGAATAACAGGAAGGTGAGATCAAGCGTCCTTGCCATCTGCAGCGTGCACACGGTGTACATGCCGAGGGGGAAGACCGCCCCCCAATATGACGGATCGTAGCGCAACGGGAACCGGCGATAGATATGCCGCCATACGCCAAGCAGCAGCAGCATCGGGACCCACCATGTTCCTGTCGCCCAGTAGAACACGGTGAATCCCTTGAGGAAGGGCAACAACGACTGCAGAAACGGCGCCGCTTCGGTATTCTCGACCAGCCTGGCGCCGACCAGCACCGAAATCGCCATGGCCCCCATGTTGATCCAATATGGCGGTGAGAGATCGCCCGGTGAGAAGGCGAAGAACGTGTAGCGATAGAAAATGAGCGAGATCATCCAGATGTAAAACATCCCGCCCCACAGCCACATGGAGAGGGCGAGGAAGTTGAGCTCGAGACGATACGGCTGTTGCCAATGCGTCGCGATCAGCGCGCTGAGCAGCGCCACTGACTGCGTGGCGACGATAGCGAGCAACCAAGCGCCGGTGATACCTTCGTCGAGGGACGGTTTCACCCGCTTCACCGTCAGCG
Organism: Bauldia sp.; assembly: GCF_020442045.1. GTDB lineage: Bacteria > Pseudomonadota > Alphaproteobacteria > Rhizobiales > Kaistiaceae > Bauldia. The sequence goes on from NZ_JAGRLA010000054.1 coordinate 7,762, forward strand.
CGACGAAGATCGAGTAGGTCAAGCCGGACCAGAGCACGAGGGCAATCGCCCACAGCACGACCGCGGCCGTCAGGCTGCCGCCGATCGTCAGGCACTGGGTACCGAGGATGCAGGACCCGGCAACGGCGGTGAAGAGCCCAGGGGCCCGTCGATGGTCACTCACGTCGCTCAGAACGTCAGATCCGAACCAAGCAATGCGGAGCGCGGAAAGTGCGACCAGCGCTGCATAGATCACGACGTTTAGGACGAACAAAATATAGCCGATCGTCGGCATGCCCAGGAAACTGAAGCCGATCGACAGAATTCCGGTCGCCATCACCATCGCGAAATAGGCGGGAGACAGGTCTCTGACGCTTGTCCGAAACCTCCCGAGAAAGCTGGCTCTGCTGTCCAACGCTCCTTCTCCATCCCGGGCGAGTGGCCTGAAATCGAACCGGAGGATCGCAGGCCCCGGCCAGTTTCCACGCCGGCAGTGCATGACCAAGCTGCGTGACATGGCCGACTTCGGACCAGTGCCGGCCTACACCGGGCACGAGCCGATTAATATGCATCCTTGATGCTTATTCAAGCGCGGATGAAAAATGCGCCTGGCATCCTTCGCGACCGGGATCGCCGAAGAGCTCAGGCTGACACGTCATCACCTGGCGAGGATCACGCAAGCGGTTCGCAAGAGGCGGGATGATCTGCCGCGGCGGCGGAAGCGGAACTGCCCTCGCTTTTGGGAAGGCCCCTTGCCCTCACCCGAAATCTCGCGCCGCGTGTCGCGGACGGACACACCGCGGCTGATGGGCATGAAGACCAGCTTCATGCCCATCAGCGAGGTGAAACAGCCTTATTGCACCGGCTCGATTTCCGTCGGTCGCCAGCTCTTGTCGAAGAAGGAGGCGAGCGGGCTGTAGAGCCGTAAAATCACCACCCACCCCTTGTCCGGATCGGTTTGTATCCAGTTGCCGCGCGCGACGCCGTCGGGCTGCTCGGGCGAGAACCAGACCGTGATCGAGCCGTCCTCGGCCGCTTCGGCCGCGGGCGAGGGATAGTTCTGCGAGCCCGCACGCGGATATTTCTGCGGCGTCTTGAGCATCGAGCGGGTCTGGTTGTCGTAGAGGGTGAAGGACCAGAAGGCCTCGGCCGGGATGCCCTTGGGCAACGTCACCTTGTAGGTCTTCGCGCCGTCGAAGTAATCGCCGTTACCGTCCCTGGAGGCGAAGAGATATTGCGATCCGACCCCGGTGAGCCGCATTGCCATCGCCGGGGTGATCCCGGTCGCCATGTAGAAGAACGAGGTTCGGGCATCATTCTGCTTGTAGCCGCTCGGCGGATAGGGCTTGGCGCCGTCCCTGGTGATCTCGGGCAGAGGCGTCTCGAACAGGTAGCCGCCCTGGAAAAGCGGATTCCACCACTGAGAGTCCTTGTACCAGAACCAGTCCGGATCACGCGGAGCGAAACCGAGCGTGCGACCTGTCGCGTTGGCGACCGCCACGGCATCGTTCAGGATCTTCTTCATCCTCGCGTCGGGTGCGAATTCCTGTCCCTTCTTGATGCCGACCGCGGCGATCGGACCCATCAGTTCGGGATCGAGCACCACCGCCGGCTCGCTCTGCACCAGACGGTCCAGCATCTCGTAATAGGTGAAATCGTTCGGCGGGATGGTGTTGATGGAAAGCCCCGTGCCCTCGTGGAAGACCGGTGTCTTCGGCTCCGCATTGCGGCCGAGCCCGACCCCGCCTTCGAGGAACCGGGCGATCGACATGCCGACGCCGCCGGGCGCGTAGGGGTAGATCTTCAGGTTCGACTTGATGACCTCGACGGTCGGCGCCGGGTCGTCATTGGTCAGGAAGGAACGTCCCAGGATGACGACGCGATTGGTCTTCGAATGTCCGACATAGAACCCGCCTTCGGGCAGGAAGCCGTCATAGCCTGGTCCGACGAGCAGGTACTTGCCCCCCTCGCCGCGATCCGGTCCGGGGCGGCCGAAGTCGCTCACCCAGCGGAACCACATATCGTCGAACGTGCCGAGCGCACCCGGCGGCGTCTCCACGATCATCGGTCCGTCCGAAAGATCGACGAATCCGAGGTAGTAGACAGTATCCGCATTCGCCGTCAGGAACAGCGACTCGGAATCCATCAGCTTGGAGAAGATAAGGATCTCATTGTCCTTGATCCCCGCTGCGTGGAATCCCTCCAGCACGGCCTGCATGCTGACGCCCTTGAAGGTGTCGGTGAAGGCGCGGAAGGCGTATGTGAAGTCGAGGTTGTCATATACCGCGGCGGCGGTCTCCTCGCTCGGCGCTCCATCCCTGAAGGTAAGATCGCCGATCTGCGTCTTGACGCTGTCGGGCGTGGTGATGGACGCGGGCGTCTGCGCCGACGCGTTGCCCGAGGGGACGGCTGCGAGCAGAAGCGCGAGGGCGGTACCAGCGACGATACGTGCGTAGGGCATCCTTGATCTCCGGTTGAAAAAAAACGCGCCCGACCCCAGCCAGAAGCGGACGCGCCCATTGCTTGGCAGAGCATGCTCGAGCGGCCCCGTCAATCGGGGCCGGACAATCCCACGCGGCCGCGGCGCCCGCTATCCGAATCTTGCAATCTGAGGGGCAGCAGCCGAATTTTCTCGTCCAAGCCCTCTTTTCGCTCACCTGCGCGATTAGTCATAGTGGCGAGGAGGCGCCCAGCCATGACCGCCAGTCATCCCGACGAGCAGCGATCTCAGATCGTCCAGGGCAGGTTCGACGACATCGACGCACTGGCCGATGCGGCTCTCGACTGGGACCAGGAATACCACCAGATCGGTCGGGGCCGGTTTCATGGCGAGCTGACGCAGCTCGTCCTCGGGCAGGTCCAGCTCAATCGGGAGCAGTGGGAGACGGGGGTGCTGCAAAGCGGCGCCGCGCCGGAGGGGACCTGGGTCTTCGGCCTGCCGCTCAGGGCGGACGGACCGCTTCACGTCCGCCGCCAGCCGGTCCGCGACGGCGAGTTGCTCGCCGCCACCTCGTCCGACGACGTGGGATTTGTCGCCGAGGGCGCCACCGACCTGATGATCGTGGTCCTGCCCAACAGCCTGATCAACCGGTGGATGCGCGCGCGCCGCGGCATCGACGGCATCGACGCCGATCTTCCGCCGCGCCACTGGGTGGTCTCCAGTCTGGAAATGGCACGCCGGTCGCGGCTGTTGTTCACCCTGCAGAACGAATTGGTGAACTCGGGTGACGCCGAGATGACCAGCCGGCTGATCGCCCACGTCGAAGCAAGGATTTCCGAGACGATCTTCGACCTGATCCCCTCGGCCGAGACCGTCGAATCGCTGCCGAGCCGCGCGCGCATCGCGCGGGAAGTGCTGCGCGTTCTTCACGACCGTCTCGACGATCCGCCGACCGTGACGGCGCTGTGCGAAGACGTCGGGGCGAGGGAGCGGACGCTCTACCTGAGCTGTGTCGAGGCGTTCGGCCGTCCGCCCGCCCAACTGCTGCTCGAACTGCGGCTGAACGCGGTGCGCCGGGCGCTGGCGAGCCCGGCGCTCGGGACGACGGTGACCGGCGCGGCATCCCGGTTCGGCTTCACGCATCTGGGGCGGTTCTCATCAATGTATGCCCGTCAATTTGGTGAACTGCCGTCCGCGACGCTGGCGGAATCGCTTGGAAGCAACTGATGGTCGAAATCGCCGGGCCTCACTGCCGCCTGGGGTCTCCAACAGGCGTCGGCCAGTCCACTTCCGCCGCGCGGCAAAGAGACGGTTCAAAGCCCGATCCTGCAGGTCCACCACCGATCAGGCCCCTTCGCGAGATTTCGGCTTTCGGATAGCTGGACGGCGCAATCCGGATAGACGATTGCGGCCTCGAACCTATTGTCGAGGCGCGAGGGGGGAGACGAAACGCCCTTCTCCAGCTATCCTCCGCCGGCGGCCATGTTGAGATTTCCGCCAAGCGTTCAGCGCGAGAGTGGGAACCGGAACCCCGATACCGAAGCTTGATAGGAGACGAGATTGCTCAATCAGGACAAACTTTCCAACGCAGACATCGCGCTATTTTACAACTCATCTTACGTTGACGTCGGATCTTCAATTTACGACGAAGCAACAAATGTAAAGAAATCACTGGAATATTATGGCCACGACGTTCAGACATTTTCGGGTACATCGGCCTTTTGGTGGGATTACGTCAAATCAAACGATGTCATCGCTATTCCAGAGTTGCAGAAAACCCTGACGCTGGACCCGGGCGCTGCGACCATCCTCAAGCAGTTTGTGATGAACGGCGGGACGCTCATCGTCTTCCAGGACGAACGCAATACGGATTTCGTCAACAGCGTCTTCGGCACCGATCTCTCCTGGCAACCATCGTCCAGCACAAGCACCCGCCAGGGCGATGCGTCGGGAACGACGTTTCAGGATGGACCGAACGCCATTCCGGATAACGCCTCCCTGGACGCCGTCGACGAAGCCAGCCTGCCGCCCGGTGCCGAAAGTTACTACGAGAACGCCCTCGGCGACTCGACGGTCTTCTCCTTCCAGGTCGGCAAGGGCCAGATCACATACCTGGGTTGGGACTGGGAAGACTCTTTCCCGGCCCATTTCGTCGGACAGGACGGCGGCTGGAACAAGGTGCTCGACAATTCGATCAGCGAGACCGACGGCAAGACCAACGGCGCCTTCATCAAGGGCACCAAGAAGGACGACAAGGTCACCCTGACCAAGGCGCTGAAGGGCGAGACGGCCACCGAATTCGACGACTACATCAAGCTCAAGAAGGGCGACGACAAGGCCAAGGCCGGCGACGGCGCCGATATGATCTTCGGCGCCAAGGGCGAGGACAAATGCATCGGCCAGGACGGCAACGACTGGCTCGCGGGCGAGCAGGACGACGACATCCTCAAGGGTGGCGACGGCATGGACTGCTTCTACTTCAACAAGAAGCTGGCCAAGGCCGGCGTCGACTACATCAAGGACTTCTCGTTCTCCGATAACGACCTCGTCGTCCTCAGCCAGAAGGTCTTCTCCGACCTGTCGCTCGGCAGCATGTCGACCACCGACTTCAACGACCACATCGACATCAACTCGAACGGCGAGATCGAATATAACGGCGACGTCTTCGCTCGCGTGAAATCGGGCGTCGCCGCCCTGATGGACGAGGAGGATTTCGTCGTCGTCGCCTGATCGCGGCTTCGCGGTCGATCATCATTCCCGAGCCGCGGCAGGCACACTGCCGCGGCTTTTCCTTGGCCATTTTCCGGCGCCCCGCGGAGCGCTCCCGTTTCTGCGCTAGCCGAGCTGGCTCCTGAGCCAGGCGAGAGCCTCGCCCTGCATCGGACGATCGAAGCGGTGCGGGCCGTCGTGGAAAGCGGCGGTATAGGCACCGGGCACGCCGGCGCGATCGTAGTGGCGCCGGATCATCGCGTCGGCATCGCGCATGCCGGCTTCGGGGAACATCTCATCGCCCAGCGCATAGTTGACGAGGAGCGGCTTCGGCGCAGCGCAGGCGGCGATCCCGGGAAAGTCGCCGATCTGGCCCCAGCCACCCGTGAACAGCATCCAGTTATGCGGCACCACATGGCGGGAAAGCATCGGCTCGTAGGTCGACATCATCCCGGCAACGACCCGCGCGGCAAGATTGTCGGCGGTGGCGCCGAGCAACGCGGCGCGCAGGCCGCCGCCGGAGAAGCCGACACATCCGATGCGGGCCGAATCGACGTCGTCCCGTGCGGCCAGATAGTTCAGCGCGACGCGATCCTCGTAGGCGGTGACCGCCGCATAGCTGGTGCCGAGAAGGCCGCAATATTTGGCGATCTGGTGCTCGTGGAGATAGGCGGCGCCGTTGTAGCGCAGCACCTCCGGCGCGATCGCGCCATGGCCGAGGGCCGCTCCGACGGAATCGGCGAGATCGCGATCCATTTCCGGCATCGCCTCGAGCGGGAACTTGCGGGCGCCCCAGAGGAAGGTATCGTGGACGAGCACGGCAAAGCCCGCCCGGGCATAGTCATTGGCGAAGGCGCGACCGCCGTAATAGGTCTCGCGGAACGGCCGGACCGCCGCGACCGGCCCGCCGCGACCATCGGCGATCTTCTCCTTGCCGTAGAGCTTGAAATGCCCGTGGTCGTAGAGCGCGACGATGCCCGGCAGCTGCCCCTTCGCCCCGGCGGGTTTCAGCAGGAGCGCGCGGGTCGGCGGCCCGTAGCCCACGGACCAGGTCACCTCCTCGCCTTCGACACCATCGGCCTCCCAGCGATCGGCGGTTGTCGCTTCGCCGGGCTGTTCGTCGCCGACGGTGAAGCGAAGCGTCGCCCTCACCTCATCGGTTGTGACGAAGGTTTCGGGGAAGACCGGGCCAAGCGCGCGGCAGGCATCCACCAGGTCGGAATAGGGACCGAGATCGGCATAGGTCGGCATGGCTGCATCCAGTGAGCGTGAGCGGGGGTGGGAGCATAACGGCTCGGTCAGCGATGGAACAATCGCCGCGTGCGCGGTCGCCCGCGCCAACATTATCGCTTTGGCCTCAAGACTCGTGTAGTTTGGCGATCAGCGACCCCTGTAGATTTGCCTCTTCGGCGAGAAGCAAAGACGTGCCTGGCGAATTCGAGAGGGTTTGGCCGTGCGCACAGGTTCCGTCATCGCGATCGTTGTCAGCTTCGTCTTTTCCGGCGAGTCGCTTGCCCTTTCGCCGTGCCCGGACGTCACTCAACGCAGCACGGCAGTCGGCAGGATCTTTGTCGATGAAGGCGGGATGACCCTCTACTCATTTCGCGACGACGAGCGATATCGACCCCATTGTCTTGGAAGCTGCGCCGCGCAGTGGCCGCCTTTCGACGCCGCCGGATTGATCGCCTGCGACGAAGCCAACCACAATTGGTCGATCATTGTGCGCTCCGACGGCCGGTCCCAATGGGCACTCGATGGACGTCCGATGTACCGCTCCGCGATGGACCTGGCTCCCGGCGAGATGACATCCGCAGGACCGGCCTGGGCACCGGCCGGGGTCCCCTGCCCCGCGGCGAAATCGCGTTTTGGAACTCTCAGCGAAGACGAAGCCTATGCCGTTGTCGGTGGCGCCATCGCGAAAGGGATCGAGCCCGTTGGCGAGCTTCGGCGATGGTGCGGGATCGGCATCGACGAATTGTCGATCAGAGCCAAGATCAGCGTCTCGGACATCAGGGCGCAGGAAAGCGGCAAGCGCGACCTCGGTGCGGCCGCCAGGTTAGCGATCAGCCAGGCACTTGGGGCCCCGGTCTATCTATTGCTGGAATGAGAGGAACGACTCGCGACCAGAGGAGGCATTACCGCAACGGAGGTGAGGCCATGCACGTACGTTTTGCCCTGGTGATCATCACCAGCCTTGTGACGTCGGCCAGCGCGCTCGGCGACCAGCGCTGCCCGAAGATCACCCGCGCCGCCACCGGCGCCGGCTGGATCTTCGTCGACGAAGCCGGAATGACGCTCTACACGTATCGGGACGACGGAAGGTATCAACCTCGCTGCCTCGGGCGGTGCGCCGCTGCCTGGCCGCCGCTGTCGAGCACCACGACTCCCTGCGCCTGCGACAACTATGACGGTTGGTCGGTGATAACGCGCGCCGATGGCCTGTCGCAATGGGCGCTGGACGGGCATCCCCTGTACCGCTCCGCGAAAGATCTGGCCCCTGGCGACATGACCATGGCCGGGCCGGCCTGGCTTCCGGCGACGGTCCCATGCCCGGCGGCGAAGTCGGTGTTTGGAATCCTTGGCGAAGACGAGGCCTATGCCGTCGTCGGCGACGCCATCGCGCAAGGGATCGAGCCCGTTGGCGAGCTTCGGCGATGGTGCGGGATCGGCATCGACGAATTGTCGATCAGAGCCAAGATCAGCATCTCCGACATCAAGGCGCAGGAGAGCGGCAGGCGCGAGCTCGGCAGGACAGCCCGGATCGCGATCGCCGAGGCGCTCGGAGCCCCCGTCTACCTGTTCCTTAGATAACGGAAGCGACCGATGATCCGAGGGGCGCGGGCAGGCGTCACGGCGGTTGTGCTTCTCAACGCACTGCTGCCGCGCGACGCGATGTCGGCAGGCGAGGTCCCCGTCGATCTGAAGCTCGTCCTCGCCGTAGACGCTTCCTCGTCGATGGACATCTACGAACAGAAACTCCAGCGGAACGGCTACGCCGCCGCGTTCCGCTCGCCTGCCGTGATCGCGGCGATCATGTCCGGGGCACGGCGGCGAATTGCCGTTTCCTACGTCGAATGGGGTGATCCCGAGAACCAGATCGTCGTCGTCCCCTGGACCGTCGTCGACGGCGCAGACAGCTCCAACCAGCTTGCGGCCAGATTGGCCGCCGCCCCTTTGAATCGCTTCTTCGGCACCTCGATCGCGCAGGCGCTCGCCTATTCCACCGCTTTGCTGTCGCAAAGCGCGTTCACCAGCGATCGATGGGTCATCGACATTTCCGGCGACGGGCCCAACAACATGGGTCCGCCCGTGGAACCGGAAAGGAGCGCCGCCCTGTCGCGCGGCATCACCATCAACGGACTGCCGATCATGATCAGAACGCGCTGGGGCCAGGGGGCCTACACTCTCGCCGGCCTCGACGATTACTACCGCGATTGCGTGATCGGCGGCCCGGACGCTTTCGTCGTCGTCGTCCGGAGTCGCGACAAATTCGCGGAGGCAATCGAGCGAAAGCTGATCCTGGAGATCATCGCCGTCCAGCGGACGATGATCACCCCGATCGCCGACACAGGCCCGGCGGATGATGCGGTCTGTCCTGCCGACGAAAAGTAGCCTCGCATTGCACCGGCCGTGGACGGCCACTAGGTTGAAGCGGCGGAATCGGGGTCGGTCTCGTCCGCGGTTTCTCGATCGGAGTGTCGGACATCGGGATGCGGCTGCTTGCCGGACTGCTGACCAAGTTCATCCGCAATGGCCGCCTGCGCCTCTACGATGCCGTGGGCGGCCTGCACGAATTCGGCTCGGGCGAGGACGGCCCGACGGTGACCGTGCGGCTGCACGACCGGGCGCTCGAACGCAAGCTCGCGCTCAACCCGGAGCTGATCGCCGCCGAGGCCTATATGGACGGGACGCTGACCTTCGAGGACGGCGCGACGGTCCACCAGTTCCTCGAGCTCTTCTCGGTCAATCGCTCCGGGCTCGCCTCGGCCGGATCGCAGAAGCTGATCCGCCGCCTCTGGCGCGGCGTCAAGCGCTGGCAGCAGGCCAACCCGCTCGGCGTCGCGAGCCGCAACGTCCGTCACCACTATGACCTGTCGACCGACCTCTTCCGGCTCTTCCTCGACGCGGGGCTGAATTATTCCTGCGCCTATTACCGCGACCCGGAGACCGACACTCTCGAAGGGGCGCAGGAGGCGAAGCTCGTCCATATCGCCGCCAAGCTGCGGCTCGAGCCGGGGATGAGCGTCGTCGAGATCGGCTCGGGCTGGGGCTCGCTGGCGATCCATCTCGCCAGGACCCGCGGAGCGAAGGTGACGGCGATCAACGTCTCGCCCGAGCAGCTCGCGATCTCCCGCCGGCGGGTCGAGGAGGCGGGCGTCGGCGACCGGGTGACCTTTCTCGAGCGCGACTATCGCGAGGTCGAGGGGCGGTTCGACCGCGTCGTCTCGGTCGGCATGATGGAGCATGTCGGCGTCGGCCATTTCGACGACTATTTCGTCAAGGTGCGCGAGCTGATGACCGACGACGGCTTCGCCATGATCCACGCGATCGGGCGGATGACGCCGCCCGGCACGACCGGCCCCTTCATCCGCAAATACATCTTCCCCGGCGGCTATGTGCCGGCGCTGTCGGAGGTCTTCGCTTCGCTGGAGCGGGTCGGGTTGTGGGCCGACGACACCGAGATCCTGCGGCTCCACTACTACTACACCATCCGGGAATGGCGGCGGCGCTTCGCCGCCAACCGCGAGGCGGCGGCAAAGCTCTATGACGAGCGCTTCTGCCGGATGTGGGAATTCTATCTCTCGGCGGTCGAGCTCGGCTTCCTGCACGGCTCGAACATGGTGTTCCAGCTGCTCCTGTCGCGGCAGCGCGATGCGGTGCCGATCGTCCGCGACTTCATCGTCGACGCGGAGCGCGCGATGCGTGGCGGCGAGGCGCCGGCCCGGAAGACGGCCTGACCGCGCGAGGTCGAAGCCGGGATCGCTATTCCGCCGCAGCCATTTCATCCACCTGCGCAACCGCCGGCCGGAACACCAGCCGCGCCGCAACGACGGCAAGGGCGGCGCCGGCGAATTGCGCCGCGATGAAGGCCGGGGCATGGGCCGGCGCTATGCCCGAAAAGGTGCCGGTGAGCGCCCGCGCGATCGTGACGGCCGGGTTGGCGAAGGAGGTCGACGAGGTGAACCAGTAGGCCGCGGTGATATAGAGCCCGACGGCGAAGGGGATCGCACCCGGATTACGGGCAACCAGCGCCAGGATGGTGAGGACCAGGCCGAAGGTCGCGACCACCTCGCCGAGCCATTGCCCGGTGCCGGTCCTGACGATGACGCCAACCTGGATGGCAGGAAGATCGAACATCAGGTGGGCGATCACAACGCCGAGGACCGCGCCCGCCACCTGGGCGACGACATAGGCGATGGCAGGGGCCGGGCCGATCTCGCCGCGCATGGCGAAGGCGAAGGTGACGGCCGGATTGAAATGGGCGCCCGACACCGGCCCGAACACCAGGATCAGGACGATCAGGATGGCGCCCGTCGGCAACGTGTTGCCGAGCAGCGCAAGGGCGATATTCCCGCCGGCGAGCTGCTCGGCCATGATGCCGGAACCGACCACGGTGGCCAGCAGGAAGGCCGTGCCAATGACCTCGGCGGCGAGCCGTTGCGCGGCGGAAAATCCGTTCATGCCTCGCCTGTCGCCCTGGCGGTCGCTCCTTCCTGATGGCCGATCTCGCGAAGCCGGTTGCGCAGCGAGAGCTTGTCGAGCGAGGCGAGCGGCAGGGAGACGAAGGCGGAGATCCGGCTGTTCATCATGCGATAGGCCTCGCTGAAGGCAAAGGCGATCTCGGCTGGCGAACCGGTCACCCTGGCCGGGTCCTCGACGCCCCAATGGGCGCTCATCGGCTGGCCGGGAAAGACCGGGCAGGTCTCCGCCGCGTCGTCGCAGACGGTGAAGACGAAATCCATCTTCGGGGCGTCCGGCGCGAGAAATTCCTCCCACGACTTCGACCGGAAGCCGCTGGTATCGTAATTGAGCCTTGAAAGAAGCCGCAGGGCGTTGGGATTGACCTCGCCCTTCGGTTCGCTGCCGGCGCTGAAGGCACGAAAGCGCCCCATGCCCTCCCGGTTGAGGATGGCTTCCGCGATGATCGAACGCGCGGAATTGCCAGTGCAGAGAAACAGCACGTTCAGGGGTTCAGTTGGATCGGCCATGGGGACTATCTTCTTGGTTTCGGGAGCGGCTCGCCGACCGCAGATCAACGATCAGCGGGGCGCAGAGTTCGGGGCGGCCGCCGCAGCAATCCGCCGTCAGGAAGGCGACGAGCGCCCTCACCCTCTCGAGCTCCGCGCGATAACGGATGGTCCGTCCCTCGCGGGTCGATGAGACGAGGCTGGCGCGCTGCAGCACGGCGAGGTGCGTCGACAGGGTGTTGTGGGGCACGCCGAGATGGCGGGCGATCTCGCCGGCCGGCAAGCCGGGCTGCTCGGCCGCGACAAGCCGCCGGAAGATGTTCAGCCGGGTCGGCTGGGCCAACGCCGCGAGGGCTTCGATTGCCGATTTATCATCCATATGTCGAGACATATCGACATATTATTGCGATTGGATGACAGCCGCGATGACGAAGCCCGCCACAACGAAAAAAACCGGCGGCCATGGCCGCCGGTCCTCTTGATCCGGTTTCTCCCGGCCGAGACTTCCGCGGCCTCTTCGCCCCGGAAGAGGGAACCCCCGCTACTCAACGACGATCGGCCGGGTCGCGAGGACCGCCTTGGAGTCGCCGTTGTAGTAGCGCAGCATGTAGCTGCCCGGCTCCTTCGGGGCTTTCACCTTGAGCGTCTGGGCATCGTAGTCTCCGTTGCTCAGCCGGACGCTGACGAGCCGCTTTCCATCGACCGGGTCTCCCGTCATGACGTCGATCGAGTCACGGGCGGCCCCCGGACCGACCCAGGACACGGTGAAGAACGCACCCGCCTCTGCCGTGCCAGGCGCCTCGATCGTCACCTCGGTCGCCACGACGACGATCGGCGCCGTGGCCAGGACCTTGCGACCGACCCCATCCCAATACCGCAACTGGTAGTCGCCGGACCTGATCGGGGCGATGAGCTTCGCCGTCCTCCCGTCGAAGTCGCCATTGACCAGCCGGATGGAGTGGACGACACGGCCATTGCCGTTGCTGCCGGCCGGATCGAATATCTCCGCGGCGTCGCGGTTCGAGCCCGGACCGACCCAGGAGACCGTGAAGGTCCGCCCCATGTCCACGGATTCCGGCCCGGCGATCGTCACTTCGGTTTCGACGACGGCAATCGGGGCGGTGGCAAGCACAGCGCGGCCGTCGCCGCTCCAGTAACGGAGCTGATAGTCGCCGGGTCTGGTCGGTGCGAGGAGCTTGACGGTCCTCGCCTCATAGTCGCCGTTGACGAGGCGAAGCGAGACGGCCACCTTGCCGTTTCCGTTATTGCCCTCGGGATCGAATATCTCGATGGCATCGCGATTGGCGCCGGGCCCGACCCAGGAGACCTCGAAGCTGCGTCCCATGTCGACCGATTCCGGTCCGGAGACCGAGACCTCGGTGGCGACCACCGTGATCGGCCGGGTCGCCAGCACCACCCGGCTGTCGCCGTTCCAGTAGCGAAGCAGGTAGTCGCCCGGGTCCGTCGGCGCCGTCAGCTTGACCTTCCGGCCTTCGTAGTCGCCATTGGCGACCCGGATCGTGCCAATCACGCGGCCCTCGCCGTTCTTCGCCGCCGGATCGAACAGCTCGACCGAGTCGCGGCGCGCACCGGGCCCAACCCAGGCGATCTCGAAGGTACGGCCGATATCGATCATATCCGGCGCGGACAGCGAAACCTCCGCGTCCAGCACCTCGATCTCGCGGCCGGCGAGCACCATCCGATCGTCGCGATTCCAGTAGCGGAGCTGGTAGAAACCGGGCTCGGCCGGCATGACCAGCTTCACCGTCCGGTTCTCGTAGTCGCCATGGACGAGGCGAAGCTCGCGAACCAGCGCGCCCTCGCCCTGCTTCGCCGCCGGATCGAAGAGCTGGATCGTATCGCGCTGCCCGCCGGGGCCGATCCATTCGATCGCCACCGTCGATCCGATCGGCGCGTTCGGCGGCGCGGAAAGCGATACCGCCGCATCGACAACCTCGATCGACCGGGTGGCGATAATGTTGCTGCGGTCGTAGCGGTACTGAAGCTCGTAGTTGCCCGGCTTGACCGGCGCGGTCATCCGCACCCGCTTCTCCTCGAAGTCACCATGGATGAGGCGGATGCCACGGAGATCACGACCGTTGCCGTTGTTGCTGGCCGGGTCGAACAGGTAGATGTAATCATATTGCTCGCCGGGCCCTTCCCAGGCGACGACCAGCGGCTTGCCGATCTCGATCGAGTCGGGCGCCTCAAGGCTCGCCCCGGGAAGCTCGGCGACCTCCTCCGGCGGCTCCTCGACCGGCGGCGGAGGCGGCTCGACCACCTCGGCGACGGTCTCGGCCAGAGCATCGCCCAGCGCGTCGGCGTTGTCCGCCTGGAAATACTTGCCGCCGGTTTCCTCCGCCAGGCAGGCGACCTGGCGCCCCTCCTCCGCCGACAGGCCGAAGCCGACGACATGGGCGGTGAAATCGACACCCTCCGCCTCGAGCTGCCTGGCAAGCGCGCAGGGGTCGGCGTTACAGGTCTCGAGGCCGTCGGTGATCAGGATCACCGTCGCCTTCTCCTCCGTGTATTTGAGGGTCTCGGCGGCCCGGCGGACCGCCTCGCTGAGCGGAGTCTTGCCCTTCGGGCTGATCTTCTCGGCGGTACCGATGATATTGGCGGCGGAGCCGGGCGCGGGCGGGATGATCAGCTCGATATCCGAGCAGTCACCCTTTTCGCGATGACCATAGGCGAGGAGGCCAAGTGACAAATCGTCGGGCGTCGAGGACAGGACCTCGCCAAGCACCTTCCGCGCAATGCTGATCTTCGGTGTTCCATCGATCTGGCCCCACATCGATCCCGACCCATCAAGAACGATGATCGCGCGCTCGGCCGCCAAAGCGGTCGTGGCTACGACGATCAGAGCAAGGAAGACGAACATGCGTGAAACAAATGGCATCGGCAGGGCCTCCCGTTGGTGCCGGGAGGGTAGCCGCCAGACGCCCGAATGCAAGACCTGACGGCCGAGCGCGGCCTTCCGGTCCCCGCTAGACGTGGCTCTCCAGCCCCTTGGCCAGCGCTTCCAGCGTAGCCGGGGCGATCTTGCCTATCACCATGTAGCCGACCCCGCCGGCATTCCAGAAGCCGACATTCCAGTCCCCCTGCTTCTCGAGGGTCAACGGGGTGTCGGGCTTGCCGTTGGCGATGATGCAGAAGGCGACCGGGCCGTCAGATGGAGACAGGTAGGCGACCTGGGCGAGCGGCATGCCGCGGAAATCGAGAAGCTCCGTCCGCTTCAGCGCCATGCCGGGAAGCGCCACCGCCTCCGGCGACAGGGCAAGCGAGAGCTTGCGGTTGACCGCCGCGAGCTCCGCCTCCCTCTGGGCCGGATCGTCGGAAATGACCGAGAGGGTCTCGTCGGTATAGAGGTCCATATATTCCGCCACCGCGACCCGCCAGTTCTCGGGTGGGCCCTGGACGACCTCGACCTCGGCCGGCAGGGCAAGCCGCGCTATGGCGAATCCGGCAACACCACCGACGATCAGGACGATCGCCGCGGCCGCCGCCCGGTACCAGCCAGTCCGCGCCGGGCGCGATGGCGACCTGGCCGCCTCGGCGAGCATCGCGGCCAGCCGCTGCCGGGGAGCCTCATCGAGAAGGAGATCGAAGGCGGTGGCATCCGGACGGCCGCGGGCGAGCGCGTCGCAACGGGCGTGCAGGCCGGCATCCCCGGCAAGGCGCTCCTCGAACGCCTGGCGCGCCTCCGGCTCCAATTCACCATCGAGATAGCCGGTGATCTCGACATCGATCGACGAAAGCGGTTCCTGCATGCTCATGACCTCGCCCGCCTCGCCTGGGGGTCGCCTCCAGCCGATTCAGACAGTTTCGCCCGGGCCGCGGCGAGCCGGCTCATAACCGTTCCGATCGGAACATCCAGAGCCTCGGCGGCTTCGCGATAGGTGAATCCTTCGACATAGACGAGAAAGACGGTTTCGCGCTGCGCCTCGGGCAGGGCCTGCACGTTCCTCAACACCTGAGCCGCCGAAATATTCGCCTCGACAGCGCGGGCTCCATCGAAAATCAGCGCGGATTCGGCATCGACGAGGCCCTCGCCGCGACGGTAGCGGGCGGCGCGCAGGTCGTTGAGCCAGATCCGGTGGAGGATTGTCATCAACCAGCGATCGAGTCTCGTGCCCGGCTCGAACTGGTGGGCCCGCTCCAGCGCCCTGACGCAGGTCGCCTGGACGAGATCCTCCGCCGTATCCCGGCTGCCGGACAGGACCAGCCCATAGCGCCACAGCCGCGTCAGGTGCGACGCGAGGCCAAGCTTCACGGCATCGTGACTGCTTTCGCTCATGGCAATGCGAATAGGATTGCACCCATCGGTGTTTGCGGCTCGTGAGTGTAAACGACCTGCCCGATGCGGGCGCTACACATTTCCGGGAGATGAGAATCATGCACGGAAGAAGCGTATTTGGACGAGCAACCCTGGCCGCGGCCTCGCTTGGCGCTGCCATCGCCCTTGCCGCGATTTCGGGCCCGGCCCTCGCCGCGAGCGGCGGAGGCAGCGGCGGAAGCAGCACGCCGAAATGCAACGCGGGGTGGGTCTACGACAAGCAGAAGCAGGTCTGCGTTCGCGAAGACGCCGCCACGGACAGCGACCTCTACGAAAAGGGCCGCGCCCTTGCCGTCGCCGGCGAATACGAGGGCGCGCTCCATCTGCTGACCGCGGTGCGCAACCAGAAGGATGCGATGGTGCTGACCATGATCGGCTATTCGAAGCGCAAGATGGGCGATGTCGACGAGGGCATCGCCTACTACCACAAGGCGCTCGCCATCGAGCCGGACAACGTGCTGACCCGCGAATATCTCGGCGAAGGCTACGTGATGATGGGCCGGTTCGACCTCGCCCAGGCCGAGCTCGACCAGATCGGCGTGATCTGCGGCGTCGATTGCGAGGAGTATCG
>NZ_JAGRLA010000055.1 GCF_020442045.1 Bauldia sp.
ACATCAACGGCGCCACATGTTGCAGGAGTGGGCGAATATCGTGGACGCCTGGGCGGCCGGTCAGAAGTATGTCCCGTCGCTCTATCCGCCTTCGATGGACTTGCTGGCGCCGGAGCCTAATGTCTGATGGGGCGCGTCTTTCGCAATCCGACGTCGGGAGAAGGTGCGCGTTTGATGGTCTTCGCTCTCGAGGCCGCTCGGCGCGCCTCCAGCCAGGCCTCCACCTCGGCGAGATCCCAGACCACGCTGCGCGAGGTCAGATAGAAGCGCTGCGGGAATTCACCGCGTTGCTCCATCTCGTAGATCGTGCTGTCGGCCAGCGGTACGATCTCGCGCAACTGCTGGCGTCTTATCGTTCTGCTGATCTGCTTCTGGGCTCCGTGACTCACGCTGCTCCTCCACTTCAACGACGCTGGAGGAATAGAAAGCGATAGATGGAGGGTGACGGAAGGCCTCGCCGGGAAGCGTGCGGGAATATCGCGCCATGGCGTGCAGATCGGACGGGGGCGGTTCCGGCAAGAGACGATCGAGGTCTACCCTTTCCGCTCGATGCTCGGGTCCCGCCCAAGGAGCATGGGGGTATCGCCCCGCCGACATGCGCTATGATCGCCGAGCCGGGTACGTGCACGGTTTGGACGTGTCTCGTTGTTATGAAGACGGGAAGTTACATTGGCGACGGATGGTTCGGCCAATCTCAACAGCGACCGAAAGAAGAAGCATGACGAGACATTTCCGAATACCTGGACTGGATAACGAGAAATGGGGCGAAGACCGAGGATCGAGCTACGCCACATCCGCTATGTGATCGCCGCCGCCGAGCGCGGCAGCTTTCGGCGAGCTGCGGAGGCCCTGGGTGTCGAGCAGTCGGCGGTCAGCCGGCGGATTCGGGACATCGAGGAAGAGATCGGCGGCCTGCTGTTCCGACGCCATCACGGCGGCGTGGAACTCACCGAGGTCGGCCGGCAGTTTCTGGATCGGGCGCATGCGGGGATGAGCGAGATCGGCTCGGCGTTGGACGCCGCCAGCCTGGCTGCACGGGAATCATCGGTGTTGAGAGTCGGCTTCTTCGATCCCCTCGCGACAGGCTTCCAGTCGCAGCTTTTCAAGAGCTTCCGGCTGGATCGACCGAAGGTCCGGCTCGAGTTCATCGAGGCCGGTTCGGCCGAGCAGATCGCGGCCGTTCGGCGCGGCCAGATGGATGTCGGCTTCGTCACGGAAATCCCGCCCGGAGCGGGCTACGAGCTCATGCACCTCTGGAACGAGCCGATCTACGTCGCGATGTCGGTCGAGGATGCGCTGGCCGGACGAGAGACCGTCACCTGGAACGATGTCGCCAATCGCCATTTCATCGTGACGGATATGGCCCCGGGGCCGGATGCTGCGAACTACATCCGTCGACATATCGAAGCGCGAGGCCATGCGCCGAGGATCGAACGACAGGCGGTCACACGCGAGTCGCTCCTGCACATCGTTTCGAACGGGAGCGGCGTGACAATCGTCGGGAGCACGGTGACGGGGCTGGGCTTTCCGGATGTGGTCTTTCGCCCGATCGAGGGTGCCGTTCTGGAGTTCAGCGCCGCCCACTCATCGGCTTCGACCAATCCTGTCGTCAGGCATCTTCTGCATTTGGCGCGGGGCCTCTCCGAGCGGGACGAAAGTTGGTTCGCCGGCCAACGCCTCATGCGTCCTTCCGCTCCGCGGCGCGGTCGAGCCGGCGCGCCTTCGCAAAGCCCCGATCCGTCGAAATGAAGCGCTCCAGCATGGGCACGATGAGCCGGGCCGGATCGATGACGGGCTGGCCCGTCTCGCGGGCCAGCACTTCGGCATAGGCGACAAGGTCGCGATGCAACGGCGCCGGCAGCTCCACCGTGACCTTGACCGGCTTGTCGTCGGCGATGGGGCCGAGCTTCAGCTTGGTCATCAACGCACTCCATAGGGTTCGAGCACCAGGTCGCGGGTGACGATCACGCGAACCGGAAAACCCGGCCGGATGGTCAGCGTCGGGGCGACATTGAGCTGGCGGCGGACGATCTGCTGGCCGGCGTCATTGATGGTGTCCTGGCCGCCGTTGCGGATGGCCTGTACCAATCGATCATCGTCGTCGACGGCGAGTTCGGCCCCGACGGCAAGGAGCGTCGACAGGCCCGCGGCCTTCGCCAGATCCCACCAATGATAGTCGACGCCATCCTCGAGGCCGGCATAGCCCTGCGTGTCGGCGCCGGGCTGGCGCTCCAGAACAATCGAGCGGCCGTTCGGGAAGATGAGCCTGTTCCAGACCAGGAGCACGCGGCGCTGCCCGAAGCCGACATCGTTGCTGTATTGGCCGATGATCCGGGTGCCCTGCGGCACGAGCAGGATGCGGCCGGTCGGGCTGTCATAGATGTGCTCCGTGACCTGTGCCGTGATCTGACCCGGCAGATCGGAACGGATGCCGGTGATGAGCGCCGCCGGGATGACGGCGCCTGCCTGTAGGACATAGGGCGAGGCCGGCGCCGCAACGCGATCGGGCGCGACGGTGCGCCGGTCTACCGAGGCGTTGAGGAAAGCGAGCTGGCGATCCTGAGCTGTCAGCGCGCCCGGCTGGCCGGGCAGCCCGAGGCCGGCGAGATTGGGGCTAGCAACGCCGCCGGAAGCGCCAGCGGGAACGGCGCCGCGCGCCTCAGTCTGAAAAAACACCCGGCTCGTTCGCGCCGCCTCTTCTTCGGCGAGCCGCCGCTGTTCGGCGGGATCGACGCGGGGCGCGGCCACTGTCGGCGGGACGACCGGCTGACCGCGGTTCTGGGCTCCCACAATCGGGCGGCCGAGATCGCCAGGCAGCGGCGGTCCCAGGACCGGACCGGTGTAGTCGCGCGGCAGGCCGGCGAGACCGTCGGCCGTCGGTCGGTTCTCAGTCGAGTAGAGCTCCTCGCCGCCGGTGCCGGCATTGCGCGTCTGCAGCGCATAGATCAGCGCGCCGCCGACGCCGATCGCGGCGACGAGGCCGAGGCTCGCCAGCACCTTGCGCGACAGGCGCGTCACGCGCGGCGGCTCGGCGCGCAGCCGCATGGGGGCCGCGGCCTCACTGGCAGACGCGGTGAGCGGCGCGTCGGTGTCGCGGGTGTTCTCGCTATCGCTCATGACGTGCGCCTCCCGTCGGTCCGGACGATCCTGACCGTCTGCTGGCGGTCGCCGCTTCCGAGGCGCAGCTCGGCGGCGCCGAATAGGCGATCGACGATCAGGACGTTCTGATAGATGCGGCTGTTGACGATCTGCGGTTCGCCATCGGCGCCGATGACGAAGAGCGGCGGCATCTCGCCCTGAACGATCCCGCGCGGGAACTCGACATAGA
>NZ_JAGRLA010000056.1 GCF_020442045.1 Bauldia sp.
CGTCACGTCCGGGTCTTGCGATGCTCGACGAGGTCGTCGACCACGGCCGGGTCGGCCAGGGTCGAGGTATCGCCGAGGGTATCGAACTCGTTGGCGGCGACCTTGCGCAGGATCCGGCGCATGATCTTGCCGGAGCGGGTCTTCGGCAATCCGGGCGCGAAATGGATCAGGTCCGGCTGGGCGATCGGGCCGATCTCCTTGCGGACCCACTGCTTCAACTCGTTCTGCAGCGCGTCGCTCGGTTCCTCGCCGACCATCAGCGTCACATAGGCATAGATGCCCTGGCCCTTGATGTCGTGCGGATAGCCGACCACCGCCGCCTCCGACACCTTGGGATGGGCGACCAGCGCCGATTCGACTTCCGCCGTGCCCATGCGGTGGCCGGAGACGTTGATCACGTCGTCGACCCGGCCGGTGATCCAGTAATAGCCGTCCTCGTCGCGGCGGCAGCCGTCGCCGGTGAAATAGAGGCCGGCATAGGCCGAGAAATACGTCTGCACGAAGCGCTCGTGGTCGCCATAGACGGTGCGCATCTGGCCGGGCCAGGAGTCGGTGATCACCAGGTTGCCGGAGCCGGCGCCCTCGATGAACTTGCCGTCGGCGTCGACCAGCGCCGGCTTGATCCCGAAGAAGGGCCAGGTCGCCGAACCCGCCTTCAGCGGCGTCGCGCCGGGCAGCGGCGTGATCATGATGCCGCCGGTCTCGGTCTGCCACCAGGTATCGACAATCGGGCAACGGCTCTCGCCGACCACCCGGTAGTACCACTCCCATGCTTCCGGATTGATCGGCTCGCCAACCGAGCCGAGCAGCCGGAGGGAGGCGCGCGAGGTCTTCTTGACGTGGTCGTCGCCGGCCCCCATCAGCGCCCGGAGCGCGGTCGGTGCCGTGTAGAGGATCTTGATCTTGTGCTTGTCGACGACCTCCCAGATGCGGGACGGCGTCGGCCAGGTCGGCACGCCCTCGAACATCACCGTCAGCGCGCCATTGGCCAGCGGACCGTAGACGATGTAGCTGTGGCCGGTCACCCAGCCGACGTCGGCGGCGCACCAGTAGATGTCGCCGTCGTGATAGTCGAAGACGAGCTGGTGGGTCAGCGAGGCATAGACCAGGTAGCCGCCGGTGGTGTGGAGCACGCCCTTCGGCTTGCCGGTCGAGCCGGAGGTGTAGAGGATGAAGAGCGGGTCCTCGGCGTTCATCGGCTCCGGCGGGCAGTCGGCCGCGGCATCGGCGATCACCTCGTGATACCAGACGTCGCGTCCCTCCCGCATGGCGACGTCGCCGCCGGTATGCTGGACGACGATGACGTGCTCGACCTTGGCGCCTTCGCCCTCGGCGATGGTGATCGCCTCGTCGGTATTGGCCTTGAGCGGCACGGTACGGCCGCCGCGGCGGCCCTCGTCGGCGGTGATCACGTAGCTTGAGCGGCAGTCCTCGATGCGGCCGGCCAGCGCCTCGGCCGAGAAGCCGGCGAAGACCACCGAATGCACTGCCCCGATCCGGGCGCAGGCGAGCATCGCGAAGGCGACCTCGGGGATCATCGGCATGTAGATCGTCACCCGGTCGCCCTTCCTGACGCCGTGCGACTTCAGGACATTGGCGAGCTTGCAGACATTTTCGTGCAGCTCGCGATAGGTGATGGTGCGGCCGGGCGTTGCCGGATCGTCCGGCTCCCAGAGGATGGCGGTCTGGTCGCCGCGCGTCGCGAGGTGGCGGTCGATGCAATTGGCGGCGACGTTGAGCTCGCCGTCCTCGAACCACTTGATCGAGACATTCGGCGTATCGAAGGAGGTGTTCTTCACCTTGGTGAAGGGCTTGATCCAGTCGAGCCGTTCGGCCTGTTCGGCCCAGAAGCCGTCCGGATCGCTGACCGAGCGCCGGTACATCTCGTCGTACCGGGCGCGATTGACAAAGGCGTGCTCGGCCCATTCGGCCGCGACCGGGTGCACGGTTTCGGTCATTCTTTCCCTCCCGTTCGTCTCCGCCGGCGCCGATCGGGCGCCGCAGCATCAAGGTTGCTCAGAATAAGCCCGCCCGGCGCGCCGGATGCAAGCCCGGCATATGAATCGCGTTGTCGCGGCGGGCGATCGCCGCGACCGGGCCGCCGGAAGGTTCCGGCGCGCGATCCGCGCCGGGCGTTGATTCCGCCGGGGCCGGGCCCGACGAAATGCCCGGCGTCACTGACGAGGTCGTTGAGCCAACCCGGGCCGGGGGAGGGGCCGCGTGTCGGAGGCCGGCCCTAGCTGGCCTCGGTCGTCATCACGACGAAGTCCTGGGCGGTGCGCGTGTCCTCATGGAGCGGCTGGTCGACGGTGACCATGATCGTGCCCGGATGCATCCGGGTGCGGATCGCCTCGATCACCGCGTGCTCGCCGCGGATACGCTGGATCGTCGCGAGGTCGGCCGCGTCGACATCGGCGCCGATCTCATGACTGAAGCCGAAGGTATGCCAGTGGAGCTGGCTGTCGGTGTCGTTGACATCGGAGAGGACGAAGACGTGGTGACCGAGCGGCGTCGCCGGTTCGGTGATCGTCGCGCTGCCCTCGGCGACGATCTCGCCATTGTCGAGCACCATGATCCGCTGGTCGGCGCTCGAGACGAGGATCGCCGTCGCCGGAACCGGAACGACCGCCGGCCCGGACGGTGCGTCGATGTTGTCGCGGGGATCGATTTCCGGGTCGGGAACCTCCGAGGCGGCCGCGACCTGTGCGACGGGATGCGCGGCAGGCGGGGTTTTCGCCTTGGTGTCGGCGACGTGGGCGAACTCGCCCCTGGCATCCGCTGAGAGGACCTGGCCGGGATGGACGACATCGGCGGGCGCCGAATGGGCATTGGCGATGATCACCGGCGTGCCGAGATGGGTGACGGTGAACAGCTTTTCCGAAAACGCCAGCGGCAGCCTCACGCAGCCATGCGAGGCGGGATAGCCCGGCAGCTTGCCGGCATGCAGCGCGATGCCCGACCAGGTCAGCCGGTTCATGTTGGGCATCGGCGCGTTGTTGTAGGTCGACGAGTGGTGATGCTTGTCCTTCTGGAGGATGGTGAAGACACCGGTCGGGGTCGAGTGCCCGGGCTTGCCGGTCGAGCAGGTCGAGACCGCGATCTCGATGCCGTTGCGGTAGACATAGACGCGCTGTTCGGGAAGCGAGACGATGATCGCCACCGGTCCGCTCGGCGATTTCTCGGGATGCCAAGTGTAGTCGCCGGGCTTCAGGTTATCGACGGCCTTTGCGGTCGCGATGGCAAGAACCGGCAGGCCGAGGGCGGTCGCTCCCGTCGTTCCCATCATCTGAAGCAGCTTGCGGCGGCTGATCGACTTGGCTTGCATCCTGGAATTCCTCTAAATGGCGGAGCCCCGCAATCTAGTGTCGGATGATCCGGAATCAATCCCTTGAATCCGGGGCCTCGCGCCGGGACGATCGCTGCCGACGGTTGCGATATCTCCGGCGCGCGCTCAGGCCCGGGCGGTGATGACGTTGGAAACGTGCGGGAAGGTCATGGCGACCCCGTCGAAGCAGTCGCCGAGCCCGGTGAGGAAGTCGTCGATGCATTGCCGCCGCTCGGCGTCGGACAGCCGCGAGAGCTTGTCCCCGGTATGCATCCCGCCCATCGCGCCGGCCGCATAGGCCCTGGCGTCGGGGTGGTGAAGCATCAGGCCGACGCTCTCCACCACGATATCCTCGAAGCCGGCATCCTCGAACAGCGCGCGGATTTCCTCTCCATCCGGCAGGCCGCAGATGGCGCGGACCGCGGCGCTGGCCTCCGGGCCGACATGCTTGTCGAGGGTCTCGGCCTGGGCCTTGAGCATCGGATTGACGTCGATTTCCCGCTGGACGCAGAAGGCCACCTCTCCGCCCTCCGCCATGACCCGGCGCAATTCACGCAGCGCGCCCGGCCGGTCGGGAAAGAACTGGAACGCCTGCTGGCAATAGGCGCGGTCGAAGCGGCCGTCGGGGAAGGGCAGGTCGCCGGCATCCGCCTCCACCCACTTCGCCCTGATGCCGGCTTCCGCCGCCCGCTTGCCGGCCACCGACAGCATGCCGGCGTTATAGTCGGCGCCGGTCAGGCTGGCCGGCGAGACGCCCGAGGCCGCGATCTCCGCGGTCACCACGCCGGTGCCGCAGGCGAGGTCGAGGATGTGGTCTCCGTCCCGCGGCGGCAGGCGGCGAAGCAGCTCCCTTGCCCATGGCTGGAAGATCACCGGCACCAGCGTCGCGTGGTAGCGCTCCGCGAATGCGTTCAAGGGCCCGCCTGCATCATTCATCGGTCACTCCCAAAGCCGTTCCGCGAGGAAGAGTGCGCCCCGTCAGGATAGCACGGACCCGGCAATGTCCGACACATCGCATGCAGGCGAACGGCCGGAGCGGCTGGTCGGGGCCGGCGGGCCGTCGCTTTGCAGCCGGCAAGGCCCGCTCGGATCAGCTCAGCGTGTAGTTGACCGCCGCGAATTCGACGTCGAGGGTGATCTTGTTGCGCGAGCTCGTCTCGTAGAGGGCCGAATAGCCGGCGGCGACGGCGACGACGTTGACCAGCCCGCCGATCACGACATTGCCGGAGTAGGATTCCGACGCCTCGAATTCGAACTCGCCGTGGATCTTGGCGGTCTTCGGCACCAGCAGGTCGATCTCGTCGATCGATTCGACGCCGGCCTTGACCGCGTTCAGCGCCTGGTTGACGCCCATCATCTCCTTGATCAGGGCGTCGGCGCTTTCATTGGCGTTGGCGGTCCCTTTCTTCGCGGCGCGGAGCAGGGCGAGGAAGGTCGCCGGCACCAGGGTCGAGGCGGTGACGGCGCCGAAGGTCTCCGTCATCACGACGGAGAAGGAGGCGACGGAGATTGCGGTGCTCAAGGCCATGGTCTTGTCCCTCTCTGGTGGTCACGGACTGGGTGTCGGTCCGACATTGATGCGGAAGGTGGTGGTCGCTCCGGCGATGCCGCCGATATCGACGACCAGCGTCACGTCGGCCGAGGCGCCGCCGATCGCCAGGTTCTCGGTGTTGAGCAGCTTCTCCGCCTCGCGCATCGCTCTGGCGATGCTCTTCATCACCGCGGTCGGGTCGATCGGCTGGAGCGCGGGAGCCGGCGCCGCCGTCCCGCCGCCGCCGTCGGATGGGGCGGGAAACGGGTTTGGAATGGCGAAGGAGATCTCCTCGTCGAGGTCGATCACCGCGGAGACCGCGGCGCGGAAGGTCGAATAGGGAATGCCTCCGGCGCCGACCGCATCGGCCATCGGCTTGACGTAGTCGTCCAGGAAGTCCCCCGGCGTGGTCTCGATCTCCGGCATGGCGGCTTTCCTCGGTCAGGTGTCGTTGGCGCCCCGCGGTCCGGCCAGCGCCTGGAGGTCGCGCTCGACCCCGCGGATGACGGCCGCCGCGCGATCGAGCTCGTCATGGGCGAGGAAGCTCGACGCCTCCTTCAGCATCGTCGTCAGCCGGTCGCGGTCGGCGTCCGGGATCGCGAGCCCGGCGACCTCCGCCTGCAGCAGGCCGATCGCGGCGCGGAGCTCCGCCCGGTCGCGGCCCGCCGGCAGGTGGTCGACCTTGCCATTCGCGCCGGTGTCGTCGCCGGCCGTCGCCTCGGGATCGAGGATCGAGACGATCTCGAGCTCGATGCGGCCGCGGTTCGTGGCAAGGTCGGCCCGCGTCTCCGATGAGGTGCCGAAGCCGAAGAGGAAGGTCTTGACGCCGAGGCCGGCGAGATTGTCCTCGCGGACGGCGCCGCTCGACAGCTCGAAGTCGATCTGCACCGTGGCGCGCTTCAGGGCGACGGCGCCGACCGCCGAGCGCGACGCCTCGGGCAGCGTCTTCGCCGCTCCGCCGATTCCTTGCGCGATATCGAGCAGCATGCGGTCGATACCGATCGGTGTCGGAAAATTCGCCACCCTTCAACTCCGCCGCTTTGACGGACAGCCTAGGGTGGCGCGGCGAAGGGTGTCAAACACCGGCCGGCCGCTATCGATAATATTGGGTTTACCGGCGAGGCGGGATTTGCCGGCGCGTCGGCCGGGGCGCCGCCTCCTCTCCCCTCCGGGAGAGGAGGCGCATCCGAGCCTCCAACCGCTCGTCCCCGCGAAAGCGGGGACCCGGAAATCCAGCCACGCTGAGGTCAATAGACAAGGCGAGCAGTATCGGCGTGGCCCTTGAAATGGCGGAAGGGGACGGTCGCCGACGCTCGCGACAGCTTACCTGTCTAAACCCCGCCCATCTTGCGGACCCGTTTCCATTCGGACTCGGTCACCGGCTGCACCGAAAGGCGGGAGAGCTTGACCAGCGCCATCTCGGCGAGGGCCTTGTCGGCCTTGACGTCGGCCAGCGTCACCGGCGTCGCCAGCGGTTTCACCGCGGCGATGTCGACGCAGTCGAACTTGCCGGTGTCGTCGGTGGAATCGGGATGTGCCTCCTTGACCACCTCGACGATGCCGACGATCTGCCGCTCGCCGCCCGAGTGATAGAAGAAGCCCTGGTCGCCCTTCTTCATCGCCCGCATGTTGTTGCGGGCGGTGTAGTTGCGGACGCCGTCCCACTCCTGGCCGCGCTTCCCCTTCTTCACCTGATCGTCCCAGGACCAGGTCTCGGGCTCGGACTTGAACAGCCAGTAGGCCATGATTTTCGCTCCCGCTATCGACGAATCCTGTTTACGACGTTGCGGAAAGGAGCGGAAGGGCCGCCTCGGCGCAGGCGATCCCGGCCGCCGGGTCGGTGCCGTCCTCGATCGCCCAGAGGGCGGACAGTACGGCTTGCGCGAAGCACCAGGCGGTCATCCGTTGCGGATCGTGGCCGAGCCGTTCGGCGTGGATGGCAATGCGCCGGGCGATGATCGCCGGCCGGGCGAACAGCGCCGGGTCCTCGATCGGATTGCGCAGGCTGGCGCCGACCTCGTAAGCCGGCTCGCCGGTGATGCCCTTGGGATCGATCGCCAGCCAGCCGCGGCTCGCGTCGCGGAGGATGTTGTAATGGTGGAGGTCGCCGTGGAGCACCACCGGGTCCGCCTGGCTCGCGGCGAGGTCGGCGTAGAAGCCTTCGGCGCGGGCGACGAGCGACGGGTCGAGCCGCAGGTCGCCGTTGCCTTGCCGGTATCGCTCGAAGCCCCGGCCGAGGTCCCCGACCGTCGGCAGTCCCGCGACCGGCCCCGGCGCGGCGTGTAGGGCAGCGATGGTGTCGGCGATGACTTCCGTCGCGCGGTCGTCTTCGCCGGCGCGGACCAGGCTGGTGGGTTCCGTTCCCGGAGTCGCGCGCTCGATCAACAGCCCGGCCGGGTCGCGCTCCAGCAGGCGCACCGCCCCGTTGCCGGCATAATGCGCCAGCACGTCGGCCGAGCGCTGCTCGTCGCTCCGTGGACCATGGATCTTGAGCACCGCCGGCTTGCCATGGCGATGGACGAAGACCACCAGCCCGGCAAAGGTCTCGATCGGGGGCGCGTCGATGATGAGGGCCCAGCCGGCGACCAGCCGGTCGAGCGCTTCCCGCAACTACCCCGCCTCGCGCTTCAGCGGTCGCGACATCAGGCTTTCGATCGCCGCGTCGATGGTCAGCTTCGCCGACAGGATGCCGACCACCGCGTCGACGATCGGCATGTCGACCCGGTGGCGGCGGGCGAGCGTCCGGGTTACCGACGCGGTCTCGATGCCCTCGACCAGAGGGTGCGGCGCGTCGAGCGCCATGCCTTCGCCGAGCCTGTGGCCATAGGCGAAGTTCCGCGACTGGGTGCTGGAGGAGGTCAGCACCAGGTCGCCGAGACCGGAAAGCCCCATCAGGGTTTCGGGCCTCGCGCCGAGCGCGGCGCCGAGACGGCGGAGCTCGGCGAAGCCGCGTGCGGTGAGCGCCGCGAGCGCCGATGCGCCAAGGCCGCGTCCCGAGACGACGCCGGCGGCGATCGCCAGCACGTTCTTCACCGCGCCGCCGATCTCGACGCCGGCAAGGTCGGTCTCGGCATAGGGGCGGAAGGTCGCGCTGCCGAGGGCGTGGCAGAGCGCCAGCGCGAGGTCCTCCTCCATGGCGGCGATGGTGACCGCCGTCGGCAGCCCCTTGGCCACGTCGGTCGCGAAGCTCGGGCCGGAAAGCACGGCCACCGCCGCGCCCGGCGCCACCTCGGCGACCACCTCGGTCATCCGCTTGGCGCTGCCGCGCTCCAGCCCCTTGGCGCAGATCACCAGCGGATGGCCCTCGGCGATGTAGGGGGCGGCGATGGTGGCGACGGCGCGCACGGCCTGCGCCGGCACCGCGAGCAGCACCGCGTCGGCGCGCAATGCCGCGCCGATATTGCCGGTCGCCGGAATATGGTCGAGCCTGATGCCGGGAAGATAGCGGGGATTCTCGTGGCTCTCGTCGATCGCGGCGACGGTGTCATGGTCGCGCGCCCACAGCCGGACCTTGCGCCCGGCGCGCTGCGCCACCAGCGCCAGCGCCGTGCCCCATGCTCCGCCACCGAGGACACCGACCGTCTCGATCACGCCTTGGCTCCCTTC
>NZ_JAGRLA010000057.1 GCF_020442045.1 Bauldia sp.
CTGCTCAATCGCGCGCCGACGCTCCACCGCCTCGGCATCCAGGCCTTCGAGCCGGTGCTGATCGAGGGCAAGGCGATCCAGCTTCACCCGCTGGTCTGCGCGGCCTTCAACGCCGACTTCGACGGTGACCAGATGGCGGTCCATGTGCCGCTGTCGCTCGAGGCGCAGCTCGAGGCCCGCGTGCTGATGATGTCGACCAACAACATCCTGCACCCGGCCAACGGCCAGCCGATCATCGTTCCGTCGCAGGACATCGTCCTCGGCCTCTACTATCTGTCGATCATGGCGGACGGAGAGCCGGGCGAGGGGTCTGCCTTTGGCGATGTCGGCGAGATCGAGCATGCGCTCGCCGCCGGCGCGACGACGCTGCACGCCAAGGTGCGCGGGCGATTCCGCTCTGTCGATCACGACGGTAACGAGGTTTCGAACATCTACGAGACCACGCCGGGCCGTCTGATGCTCGGCGCGCTGCTGCCGAAGAACCCGAACCTTTCCTTCGACCTGGTCAACAAGCTGATGACCAAGAAGGAGATCTCCAACATGATCGACGCCGTCTACCGGCATTGCGGTCAGAAGGAGACGGTCATCTTCTGCGACCGCGTCATGCAGCTCGGCTTCACCCGCGCGTTCAAGGCCGGCATCTCCTTCGGCAAGGACGACATGGTGATCCCGGACACCAAGCATAAGTTCGTCGAGGAGACCCAGCAGCTCGCGAAGGAATACGAGCAGCAGTACAACGACGGCCTGATCACCCAGGGTGAGAAGTACAACAAGGTCGTCGATGCCTGGGCGAAGTGCACCGATCGGGTCGCCGACGAGATGATGAAGCGCATTCAGGCGGTCGAGAAGGACGATACCGGCCGCCAGAAGCAGATGAACTCGATCTACATGATGTCCCACTCGGGCGCGCGTGGTTCGCCCCAGCAGATGAAGCAGCTGGCCGGCATGCGCGGCCTGATGGCCAAGCCGTCGGGCGAGATCATCGAGACGCCGATCATCTCGAACTTCAAGGAAGGCCTCTCGGTGCTCGAGTACTTCAACTCCACCCACGGCGCCCGCAAGGGCCTCGCGGACACGGCGTTGAAGACCGCCAACTCCGGCTATCTGACCCGGCGTCTGGTCGATGTCGCCCAGGACTGCATCATCACCGAGCAGGATTGCGGCACGACGGCCGGCCTGAAGATGCAGGCCGTCATCGATTCCGGCCAGATCGTTGCGACGCTCGGCCAGCGCGTCCTCGGCCGCACGGCCGCCGAGGACGTCATCGCGCCGGCGACCGGCGAGGTCATCATCCCGGCCGGGACATTGATCGACGAGCGTCACGTCGAGGCGATCGAGAATGCGAAGGTCCAGGCCTTCCGCATCCGCTCGGTGCTGACCTGCGAGACCAAGAACGGCGTTTGCGGCAAATGCTACGGCCGCGACCTCGCTCGCGGTACGCCGGTCAATATGGGCGAGGCGGTCGGTGTCATCGCGGCCCAGTCGATCGGCGAGCCGGGCACCCAGCTCACCATGCGCACGTTCCACATCGGCGGAACGGCGCAGGTGGTCGACCAGTCGACCATGGAGTCGAATTTCGAGGGCACGGTGCATATCCGTAACCGCAACCTCGTGCGCGATTCCGAGGGCCGTCTGGTCGCCATGGGACGGACGATGCAAATCGCCATCGTCGACAGCGACGGAACCGAGCGGTCGGTCAACCGCATCACCTACGGCTCGCGCCTGCACGTCGACGAGGGCGATACGGTGAAGCGCGGCCAGCGGCTGGCGGAATGGGACCCCTATACCCGTCCGGTCCTCACAGAAGTCGGCGGCATCGTCGGCTTCGAGGACCTGGTCGACCGTATTTCGGTCTCCGAAACGGCCGACGAGTCGACCGGCATCACCAAGCGTGTCGTCACCGACTGGCGTGCGAATCCGCGTGGCGGCGATCTCAAGCCTGCGATCGTCATCAAGGGCAAGGACGGCAAGATCAAGAAGACCTCGCGTGGCACCGAAGCGCGCTACATGCTTTCGGTCGATGCGATCCTCTCGGTCGACGCCGGCGCGGAAGTCCATGCCGGCGACGTACTCGCCCGTATCCCGATGGAGAGCGCCAAGACCCGTGACATCACCGGTGGTCTGCCGCGTGTCGCCGAGCTCTTCGAGGCGCGGCGTCCGAAGGATCATGCGATCATCGCGGAGATCGACGGCACGATCAAATTCGGCCGCGACTACAAGAACAAGCGCCGGATCATCCTCGAGCCGGAGGAGGAGGGCGTCGAGCCGGTCGAGTATCTCATCGCGAAGGGCAAGCCCTTCCATCTCCAGGAGGGCGATACGGTCGAGAAGGGCGATTACATCGTCGAAGGCAATCCCGCGCCCCACGACATCCTGGCGATCAAGGGGATCGAGGCGCTTGCCGCGTATCTCGTCAACGAGATCCAGGAGGTCTACCGGCTCCAGGGCGTGACGATCAACGACAAGCATATCGAGGTGATCGTCCGGCAGATGCTGCAGAAGGTCGAGATCGTCGAATCCGGTGACACCGACATGTTCCCGGGCGAACAGATCGACACCCTCGACTACGAGATCGCCAACGACCGCGCGATCGAGGAGGGCAAGCAGCCGGCTGTCGGTGTTCCGGTGCTGCTCGGCATCACCAAGGCGAGCCTGCAGACGCGGTCCTTCTTCTCGGCCGCGTCCTTCCAGGAGACCACCCGCGTTCTCACCGAGGCGGCGGTCAACGGCAAGGTCGATCCGCTCGAGGGCCTGAAGGAGAACATCATCGTCGGTCGCCTGATCCCCGCCGGTACCGGCGGCTCCATCAACCGCATCCGGCAGGTTGCCACCCACCGCGACGAGTTGATCGTCGAGGAGCGCCGCCGCACGGCGTCGTTGTCGGGCGGCGAGGAAATCGAGGACGTGGTCGAACTGACCGGCGCCGCCGAATAGGCAACGGACGAAGCGAAAGATCAAAGGCCGCCCTTCGGGGCGGCCTTTTTCGTTTCAGCGCCGTACGGGAGGCGGACGGCGACGGGATGCGCCAGCCTATCTCAGCCGGAAGCCGAGCACGGCGATTGCGAGTGCCATGACCAGAACGAGGCCGAGAGAGGCCGAGAGGCCGTATTCGTGGCCGACGAAGCCCAGGATCGGCGGCGCGAAGAGGAAGCCGACATAGCCCATCGTGGCGACCGCCGCGACGCCCATGCCCGCCGAGACGCCGGGGGTTCGTGCTCCGGCGCTGAAAACCACCGGCACCACGTTTGCGACGCCGATCCCAACCATGCCGAAACCGATCGCGCCGATCAGCGGCCACGGAGATGCGAGGGCGATTCCAAGGCCGATGGCGGAGAGCAGTCCGCCGCCGGCCAGCACCGCACGTCCCCCGAATCGGGCCACGATCGGGTCCCCGAAGAGACGGAGGCCCGACATCGAGAGCGCGAAGAGGGCGAAGCCGATGGCGGCGGTTTCCGGCGTCGCCTCGCGGACGGAGGTGAGGTAGAGGGCGCTCCAGTCGGTAACGGCGCCTTCCAGAGCATAGGCAAGGAAGGCAATGAAGCCGAGGCCGACGACGGCCTTGCTGGGGAGGGCGAAGCGCGGGCCCTCGCTCACTATGCGCTCGCTCGGATACAGGCTCGGCACGGCGACGGCGGCCAGAATGATGCAGATGACGGCCGTTCCGACGGCTCCCCTGCCGTCACCCCAGCCCTGCGAGATCACAAAAGCCCCCATCAGGGCCCCGCACAGCGCGCCGATCGAGTAGAAGGCGTGAAACGAGGACATTGTCGGCCGTTTCCGGGCAACCTCCACCTCGGATGCCTGGACGTTGGCGAGGACGTCTATGCCACCAATGAGCAACCCGAAGAAGAAGAGCGCCGTGAAGAAGAGCAGCACGTCCGGGGCCAGGATCGGCAAAGGCAGGATCGCGAGATAGACGAACACCGCGACCGCCGTAGGCTTTCGCGATCCGGTGAGCCCGACGATCCAGCCGGAAAGCGGCATCGATACCACCGCGCCGGTTGCCATCGTCAGGAGTGCGAGACCCAGGATCGCGGGATCGATCGCCAGCCGCTCCTTGATCAGCGGAATATGGACGGCCCATACGCCCGGGCCGATGCCGACCAGAAAGAAGACGACCGAAACGGCGATCCGGGCCCTGTTGAGCCGCGCGCCGGTGGGCTGCCGCTCGTGTATTGTGTCCATTGGCGGTTGCTTCGGTGGGTCTGCGGCGGGTTTGTGGTGCGCAACGGATCCGGCGCCGCATTGCGGCTATGCCTTCGATTGCGCTTCATACCGTCAGGGCCGCGGGATTGCATCCTTTCCGACCCGATTTCTTTGCAAATCTTTCGAGGCGTTGCGCCGCGAAAGATTTTTTGCCGGTCAGGGTTGACGATGATGACCGGAAAGCATAGGTTCCGCGCGCTTTCGGGCAGGCAGTAGGGCTTTTGTTCCGGCGACGCCCAGTCGTGGATAAAGAAGCGCTAAACGCTGCGCGGAAACGGAAGAACGACGCTAGTACGGGATGACACGATCGCGGCCCCGGCCGTGATCCTCTGTTTTTCGTGGCGCCACCCGCCAGAGGCGGGCATGGCGCCTGTCGCGTCATGGGATTTGGGATGAAGACGGGCCAGGTGACTGGCCCCTGCAATCAAGGCCGACAATGCCGACGATCAACCAGCTTATCCGCAATCCGCGCCGCGCGCCGGTGAAGCGCAACAAGGTGCCCGCGATGCAGGAGAGCCCGCAGAAGCGGGGTGTCTGCACGCGCGTCTATACGACGACGCCGAAGAAGCCGAACTCGGCGCTGCGCAAGGTTGCGAAGGTCCGTCTGACCAATCAGTTCGAGGTGATCGGTTACATTCCGGGCGAGGGCCACAATCTGCAGGAACACTCGGTCGTGATGATCCGCGGTGGCCGCG
Organism: Bauldia sp.; assembly: GCF_020442045.1. Lineage (GTDB taxonomy): Bacteria > Pseudomonadota > Alphaproteobacteria > Rhizobiales > Kaistiaceae > Bauldia. The sequence continues at coordinate 4,902 of NZ_JAGRLA010000057.1, forward strand.
TGAAAGACCTTCCGGGTGTGCGCTATCACATCATTCGCGGCGTACTCGACACCCAGGGTGTGAAAGACCGCCGTCAGAGACGCTCAAAATACGGTGCAAAGCGGCCCAAGTGATCTTGGGTCGTTTTTTGTCGTGAAGGCTTAGGAAACAGGCAGGCTACCCGATGTCCCGTCGTCACCGCGCTGAGAAGCGCGAGATCATTCCGGACCCCAAATACAACAACGAGATCGTGACCAAGTTCATGAACTCGGTGATGATCCAGGGGAAGAAGTCGGTCGCCGAGCGCATCGTCTATGGCGCGTTCGAGGTGATCGAGGACAAGACCAAGCAGGATCCGCTCGGCGTTTTCCGCCAGGCGCTCGACAACGTGATGCCCTCGATCGAGGTGCGGTCGCGGCGCGTCGGCGGTGCGACCTATCAGGTTCCGGTCGAGGTGCGTCACGACCGGCGGCAGGCGCTGGCCATTCGCTGGCTGCTCTCGGCCGCCCGCGGGCGCAACGAAAAGACCATGACCGAGAAGCTCTCGGGCGAGCTGCTCGATGCCGCCAACAATCGCGGCAATGCGGTGAAGAAGCGCGAAGACACGCACCGGATGGCGGAAGCCAACCGCGCCTTCTCGCATTACCGCTGGTAACCCATTCCGACTAGAGGCCCAGGCTATGGCGCGCACCAACAAGATCGAGGACTACCGCAACTTCGGCATCATGGCTCACATCGATGCCGGCAAGACCACGACGACCGAGCGGATCCTCTTCTATACCGGTCGTAGCCACAAGATCGGTGAGGTCCATGACGGCGCCGCGACCATGGACTGGATGGAGCAGGAGCAGGAGCGCGGCATCACCATCACGTCCGCCGCGACGAC